>JAHFAB010000219.1 GCA_023250795.1 Bacteriovoracaceae bacterium | reverse complement strand
ATAATTAAAAAACACGACGCTGTCTCCGGGTTTTATGGCTCCATCTTTGTCGAGTAGAAGGGGATCGACAAACTCATCTGTCTTTCCAGTAAGATATGATTTTTCTAAAAGTTCAACTGGGTTTTTGAAATTTTCTACTACTTCCACCTGCCCAGTTAATACCTGATAGGCTTTTGAAACCCGCTCCCAACGGTGATCCCGGTCCATTGCATAGTATCTTCCCATGAGAGAACAGACTTTCGCTTTTCCTTGAAAGGAAGGGTGCTTCAACAATTTTTGTAAAAATCCTACCCCTGATTTTGGCGGGGTATCCCTTCCGTCCAAAAAAGGATGTACTGAAACTGAAGGAATTTTCATTTCCATGCAAAGATCCAAAAGAGCAAACAAGTGCTCCAAATGACTGTGGACCCCAGCGTCAGAAAGCAGCCCCATGAGATGAACTTGACCTGTTTTATCTGCACCGGACTGTAGTGTCTCTTTGAGAACTTTATTTTTAAAAAAACTCCGATCCTGAATCGAATTCGAAATTCTCGAAAGGTCTTGATAAATAATTCTTCCAGCCCCCATTGTCATATGCCCGACTTCAGAATTACCCATAACTCCATGCGGCAACCCCACTGCTTCACCATGAGTGAGAAGTTGTGAGTGGGGATAGTTCTTTAAAAGATTTTTATAAAAAGGCATTTTGGCGTTTTTGATAGCGTTAAAGGGTGACTCCTGCCCAATCCCAAATCCATCTAAAATCATGAGAAGCGCACGCCCGTTTTGAGACATATCCCTACTCTGATCAATCTCAGATGCAAATACAAGTAACTTTACTCTCGCTCAGGAGTTAATCCCCGAATCTGCCTCCGTGTGGGTGGTAAACCAGTAGACATTAGGTCTCGGATTGCATCAAAAACAACTTTAAAACTATGGTCATATTTTTCCTCAAGAAGTTCTATTTTTCTAGCAAGTGCTTTGTTTGAATCTAAAAGATCGCGTAATTTAACAAATGCACGCATAATGGCTACATTCACTTTTATAGCTCGTTCGCTTTTCAGTACTCCTGATAACATTGAAATACCTTCTTGGGTAAAAACATAGGGACTGTAGCGCCTGCCTCCCTTGCCAACCTTTGAGGTTCCAAATTGGAACCTCAAAGCTTCAACTTCTGCACTGGTTAATTGAAACATAAAATCGCCGGGAAACCGTTTTCTGTTTCGTTTTACAGCTTTATTCAAATTCTTTGTCATCACACCATAGAGTTTTGCTAAATCATGATCTAGTACCTCGGCAACTTAATTTTTTCCGGATTTGAAAAGTCGTTTTTTCACCGGCTTGACCCGTTTCAGCACCAATAAATTCTTATCCTCTAAAATCCACTCAAACTCTTCTCCCTTCTCAACTTCAATTGCCTGGGCCAATGCGGTCGGCAAATTGACATAGAATGATTGATTTGTCGGACGATCCACTTTTTGTATTTTTGTTAAGTATCCCATTTATTTTCTTGTCTCCTTATATAGTTATATGACTATATGTCAATGAAAAACAAAAGCAAGCATAAAAATAAAAAGTTTTTATCTTCATCGGATCGCAAAACTGTTTCGGAGGTCATTCACAGCAACGAAAATGCACGCGTACTGAGACGAGCCATTGCTTTGAAAATGGCTGACCAGGGTTACTCAGCAGCGGCTATCGCGCAAGTTGGTATTACTTGTGACAAAACTGTATGGAATTTACGTGAAAAATATAGCTCCGACGGCTTGAATGCGACTCTTTATGACGAGAAACGATCTGGGAAGCCCCCGACAATCACTGCTTCAAAAAATCAAAAAATAGTTGCCATTGCCTGCTCGAAGCCTCCCGAGGGGCGTGCTCGTTGGACCTTGGATTTATTGCGCGAAGAAACCTTGAAGACAGGGATTCTCAAAGACGTCAGCCGAGAAAAAATTAGGCTCGTCCTTCGGGAACATGATCTGAAACCCTGGAGGCTGAAAATGTGGTGTGTTCCGAAGTTGGATGACGAGTATATCGAACGCATGGAAGACGTTCTTGCTATTTATGAAAAACCGTATGACCCGGATGAGCCAGTTGTCTGTCTAGACGAGAAACCGGTACAACTCCTTGCTGACAAACGCGATCCACAGCCAGTGCAATCGGGCAGAGTTGCGCGACAAGACTACGAATACAAAAGAAACGGAACAGTGAACGTCTTTCGAGCCATTGAGCCTAAAGCCGGTCGGCATTTTACCAAAGTCACACCAAACAGGAAAAAGCCGAAATTTGCGGCATTTGTGAAGTCAATCGTGAGGGCATACCCGAAGGCCAAAAAAATACATCTCGTGATGGACAACCTCAACACGCATAAAGAAGGCTCTCTGATTGAGACCTTTGGATTAAAAGAGGGCCACGCCATATGGAGCCGAGTTGAAGTTCACCACACGCCCAAGCATGCAAGCTGGCTCAACCAGGCGGAGATTGGAATTGGAATCTATGCACGTCAATGCATCGGAAAAAATCGGGTAGCAACAATTGAGGAATTGAAGACACGTTCAATGGCATGGAATCGCGACGCCAATAGGAGAAAGATCAAAATTGATTGGCAGTTTACACGCAAGAAAGCCCGACAAAAATTTGGCTACAAATCCGGAAAAAATTAAGTTGCCGAGGTACTAGCATCACACGATGACGTCTGATGAAATAAATTTGTTGACCTATTTTCTGAACTGGATAGTTTGGTATTTTTTTAGACATGAGTTCTAACTAATACAAGTTTTGTGCCATATTTTTCCCCCAGCAATTTACAAAAATGGGTCCGACCCTAGGACCTCCAGTCCGAAAGTCGGAGTGCATCGGAAAAAATCTAATTAGGCTGTTTGTGTAATTTAATTCTTCCCTCACTACAAAAAACGTCTTACACTTACTCTTAATGACACGAGAAGAGGTAGGCATCATTGTAGTCGATGACGTAAACACCATGCGAACACAAATCAAAGAACTTTTGAGAGGCTTTGGATTTAAAAAAGTCATCACGGCTCCAAATGCTGAAGAAGTAAAAAAACTCATTGAGATTGAAAAAACCCATCTCATCTTAGCCGATTGGCACATGCTCCCGACTGATGGCCTAGACCTACTCAAATATATCCGAAGCCATCCTGAACATAAAAACATAGCTTTTGTGATGGTTTCAGCCGAAAGCACTAAAGAAAAAGTAATTCAAGCCATTGCCGAAGGAATCGACGAATACTTACTCAAACCTCTGACAGCACTCCAGGTTCAAACTAAAGTTTATGGCGCATTACTTAAAAAGCGGGTGTTCACATGACCACAAATGACAGACACGAAGGCATACAAGATTTCATTCAGGAACTCAGTGAATTTGCTCAAGTAGCGGAGAATACGCTCACGCAAATTGAAAGTAATTTAGAGGGTAATAAAAACTTATTTTCAGTCTTTGCTGAAAGAATGTTTGCCATCAAAGGAACTTCTCAACAGCTTAATCTCCCGCATATTGCCGAAATCGCTCACCTAGGAGAAGAGATCTCCATCAAAGGTTCAAATGCTCAAACCCGTCCACAAATTAGAAAATGTGTGGGAAGTTTGTGGGACGCACTCACTACAGTCAAATACCTCCTCGTCCATTACGAAAAGGAAACATCTGAAGAGCAATCTATCTTGCTCAATCGTCTACAAGACACTCTCAAGGCTTTTGGAGGCGCCAGACCCAGTGTCAATCAAGATGAAATCGAAGCCCTCCTTAATAATAAAAAATAGAATTCATGCTCTCTCAGTTTCATATTAGAAACAAAATCCGATGGCTTGGGCTTAAGCCAATAGAATCCAACGGATGTACGCCCTACACATCTCGTGAAAAAGAGCTGTTTAAAAAATACTCACTTGGGCGATATGCAGATAAAATCTCTCACCCGACTCTGACTGAAACTTTGGGGATCTTGGATTTGCTAGACCGTTTGCCAGATATAGATTTTTTACCTCTTTCTAAAATTTATGACTCCACCCTCAAAGCTCTCGACGTTGGGGCAAAAAACTGGAGATATTTGGGTGCTCTCTCAGTGTGGCTACAATTGAAACAAAAAGCCCAGATAGAAATGACAGGCATCGAAATCGATGCCTTCCGACTCGACCGAAATCTCTGCTCAAGAATAGGCTATGCAAGGACTTATGCAGAGCTTTTTTCAAATTCTATGTTGCATTTTTCTTATCAAGCGAGTGACATTTTAGATTTTCATTCACAGGTTGATTTCGTGACTTGGTTCTTTCCATTTCTCAACCTCAATCCCCACCGTGGATGGGGATTGCCAAAGAAATTTTTTAGACCCAGCGAAGTATTCGATCATGTGGAAACTCAAGTGCTCAAACCCAAGGGGGTTCTCATCCTGGCAAACCAAGGAGAATGGGAATGGGAAATAGCACGAAATGGGTTCAAAAAATTGAACCTACTCTCTTTTCAACAAATCGAAGGCTCACTCCAT
>JAHFAB010000218.1 GCA_023250795.1 Bacteriovoracaceae bacterium | reverse complement strand
CAAAATGGTTCGATTTGATTTATTCATATTTTTCATAAACTCCCCCACCTCAAATGCGATTACAAGAGGCCTGAATGTAGCTCTGTACCTCTGGAGGTGCATAGATATTGGCATATTGATTCAAACATGCCAAGCAACGCCCAATGTGTTTTGAAAGACCCTTGAGTTTACACGCTTGAGCGCAAGCTGATCTCACTTTTGCAGATACTTTTTGGTTAATACTTTCTATGACTTGTGGGCTCATAAATTGGTTCCAATTCCCAATTTTATTCCTAAAATTAATTCCAGCTTGATCCGCAATTGAGCAAATCATCAGATAAGTGGCCTCAGCTTCAAGAATTTTTCTAAAGGCATCTAGTTCTTGAGCTAACTGTCTGAGATTACCCTGGTCAGGGTTTGCCTTCACTGAACTTTCCCAAGTTGCAAAACTCTTTTTCACTTCTTTGATTCCATCTTTTCCGAGTTGTTTTTCTAGAAGCGCTACAGCACCGTTTGGCCGACTTATCAATGAATTATATTTTCTTGCTGCGGTCTGACAGCCAGGTGATACAGCTATTTGGGGATATTCAGATGGGGTTCGAAGCAAATTAAAGTCGTTGTTCATAGTAACCCAAATAGAATAATTACTCAAACCGACATACCAAGCGGGAACTTTGGTTCCCCAAGTCGCAATTTTCGCTCCACTTCGCGACACATTAATCCTAATGTCAGTTCCACAACTGCGACCTCGACCATCACTATTGATCTCGCGAATTTCATGGCTTGGACTAAAACCATCACCACAGATATCGCAAGCAGGCCAAATTTGCTCTCCTTGTGCTGTAGAAAAATTCATCATCCTGCCGAAACCATCATCAAACACCATGGGCTTCCCATTCAATTCCCCATAATTATAAACAAATTTTATGTGCTTATCGAAATGATTTTTTGCTCCATCTATCATATTTTCAACCACTTTACTGCAAGGATAAAGCAAGTCTCCACCACATGGAGCACTGACTGATGTGATTATGTCGACAGGGCTAACAAGTGAAATCGCATTTGGGTCAGCCACAGCCAAATGATAGTTTGATATAAGAACCCATTGAACGAGCAAAGTGCACAATAAAAATATTTTCTTTATTTTCATGACATTCCCCCCCTACCCGAAAAACTATCCCCGATACAATTATGATTGTATGCAAATTTATAGTAGTTGACAATAAGAGATAGATATTTATTTTTTACTCATATATAATTTAAATAGCTAACAATAAGGGGTATGTCTATGCTGACACATTTCAATAATAAAAGTTTATTTTTAGTCTGGGTTTTTTCACTTTCTCTTACCACTCCATTATATGTCAAAGCCACAACCCTAGAAGAATCTGAGCAAGAACTGGCAAAAGCAAATAATGCCTATTACGAAGCACTACTCGAAGGTGGAAAAAAATCTCCAGAGGAACGTAAAGCCATCGAGGAAAAATATCTGACTCCAGCTTATCAAAAAATGGATAAAACACTCAAAGAAAGTAATGAAAAATTTGTAGGTCGATATCTAAACATTAAAACTCAAGAAGAAATCGACAAAGAAATCACTCAAGCAGAACGTGAAAACGATAGTCTTAAGGACGAAGACGTCAAAGATATTTCAAAAAACCCTTTTCTAAAAAATCTGGTCACTGATTTTTTTAAGGACGAAACTGCAATCAAAACCTTTGGGAAAAGCTCAGACAGAAATCCAGCTACTTCAAACTCAGGAAACTCTGATAAAGCCACGAAACTCAGTGATGTGAAGGAAAGCGGAGCTCCAGAAGAAACGGTCATTGACAGAAAAGATACCCCTAAGCTGATTGAGTTCAAAGGGAAGAAAAAATAAGCTCTTTGGATGAATGGAAATAGTACCCACTACCCTATACTCTCAGTATCATATATACCCGCTGAACTTAACGGAGGTTTCAACAAGACCAACAGAAAGAGACCACAAGAAATTCTACTTTACAGCGCTTGCTTTACTCCGTTAAGTGAAACGCTCCCAGCTTACGCACTCACTGCTCACTTTATATGTGATCAGGGTTTTTTGGCACACAAGTGCCAGGCAGGTGATTCATAAATTGGTTCAGAAAGTTGAGATTTTGCCAAACTCCTATCGTCTTGCCTATAAGGGACACATTAGCTAATTTTCCTAGTATTATCAATGGTTATACAAACTCTCCAAAATTAGAAGAAAGCCAAGTTGAAACCATTACAGCTCTCAACCCCTTGAAATCCATGGAGGAGAATTTTTGCTCTCTGGAGGAAACTTCCTCCACCGCGTCGTAAGCATGTAGCAAAACATTTGGATTGGAGGGGATATGAAGACAAGGTCACACGGAGTAAAACTTACAAACGAAGCACGAGTACTTAAGGAAATGCGAATTTCCAAGGGGCTCTCCATGCGTCAGGCTGGAGAACTCTTGGGAAAATCAGGATGAAGGTTCCTGAGGAGGGGGCACTAGAAAAGCTGTTAGAGATTTATGGAGGTCCAACTGTGAAGAGCTTTTACTCCCGAGCACGAGAGTTTCAGGAAAAATTAACCATTAAGGATGAAATTATGGAGCTCATCAAAAAAACAAATGAACTTGAAACTGTCATCCTTCTTAAAATCGTCAAAGCCCTTGTGGCTTAATTGGAAAGGGGTCGGAAGTGAAATTAGTCATTGATATGGTTACAGGTGTTTTAGCGTTCCTCATGTTGAGTTATTCAATTGAATCAATTTATTGTGTCATTAAAAAAGAGACAGTGCTTAAAGTACACAAAGGCTTGCCTTCGCTTGAGGTCTTTACGCAAAAACTCACAAAGATGAAACTCTATCAGTGAGGGAAATCCTTTGTGCTTTTCACATCTTTTTTAAACGAACGGCAAGAGTTGTAATTGTGTTCTACTGAGCCAAAAAATAGGAACATTATTGTTCAATAGAGAAGCTCGTTTCTGAGCGGGAAGTAAGAGATTTTGACAACTACTCCAGCTCAACTGATAATGAGGTGATGAAACTCAAAGTTTTTTCCATTGCCATGTTCTTTCTCTCGTTCACCACGTTAGCAGATATCTGGCCAGGAACAGGAGGCAAGCTATGCTTCGATACACCAAGGCCTGCTAGGTATTCAGATCAAGATTACCAGATGGAGATAGACCGTCATAACCCCAACGACTCAAGAACACTCGAAGTGAAAATCAAATCTTTAGAAAGTAGACCTCTGAAATTCAATGGTGATTTAGTTGTGGAGATAGACGAAAAACCAGCCATTGATCTGCCGAAAGAAAAAGGCATTTTTATTGACAGATTGGATCCGGAACAAAAGCACACAATAAAAATCAAAACAAAATCTGGGAAACTTCAACAGTCGTTCAAATTTCGATTTGAAAACCCTAGAGATCCAAGGGCTAGAATTTCTCAAGGGAGCATTTACCACATAGACATGCAGGTAAATCCGGCAGGAAAAAAATGTCCATGGCCATAAACCCAAGCTTTAAGGCCATTCGATCACAGACCCAGCAATTGGCTGAATGGGTGAAGTCATCCAGCTATTTTCAAAAACCTTGAGAAAAGTGGTTTCTTTCGACTGAGGAATTCTAAGAATAACCACCGCAAGTTCTGGGAAAGACTGCAATGCCCTTCCCGCCGATTCCCCAAAAAGTCGATCACGCGTAAGAATTACCTTGAATCCAGCTTTAAATGCCACATCCGCGAGTTTGCCATTTCCAAGGCTACGCCAACCACGGTGGACAGTAGTATCAACATTGATTCCGAGGATCTGTAGTTTTTTTACAAGCCCGTTAGGCAGATTGACATCAAGCAGCCACATCTGGAATATCCGTTACTTCAGAAGCAAATTTGAGTATTTCGGGCACACTTTCGCGAGGAAACTCCGAATACTCCTGAATAATCTCCTCATAGCTCATGTTTTCGGCGAGGCAACTCAGTATGAATGAAACTGTAAATCGAGTGCCTTTTATAATTGGTTTCCCCCCAAACTTATCAGGATCCTTAATAAGCCACTGGTAGCCTTTGATTGCCTGTTCCATAAAATCTCCTAAACTCATTGTACCTCAAAACAGCATCAAGATGAACAAATACTTCTCTCCATGCACTAGAGTTATTTTTACTGAATCTTTATTTTCAGCAACAGATTAAAAACCAGGGGATTAGACTGATGGCTTGAGAGAAAAGCTGAGACATTCTGCTTCGCAGCCTGTTAGTCCTTTGGGAATTCATAGATCTCATCAATTCTATTAGCAAACTGGACGAGTGTTTTATTTGAATCAACAAGTAACTCCATTACAAGTAATACCGGATTTCTGTTGATTCCAGTTTTGTATTTTGCGAGATATAACTTAGTAAAGTAATCGTCGATCTCTTGGGCAATCATGCTCCTACTACTCATTTCGTCTGCTTGAGGTCCTAATATTTGACCCATTGTTAATTTTCCAGCATTTTCAAATGATGCTTTGGTAAATCTAAGAGTAGTAAACACATCC
>JAHFAB010000217.1 GCA_023250795.1 Bacteriovoracaceae bacterium | reverse complement strand
AATGTCAATATCCAAAGGTAATCTTGCTTTCAACGAGCGATAAAAATCCGGACTTAATCCCTGAAACACTTCCAGTTCAACTTTTTGTAGTGGGATCTTTAGCGATTGCTGGTATCCCGGGTGAAATCACCACAATGGCAGGACGAAGACTTAAGAAAATTTTATTGGAAGAGCTTTCTCCCATCGGTGTAGATACGGTGACTGTCTCAGCAATCTCTAATGATTATGCTGGCTATATTACTACTTATGAAGAGTACGGTTATCAAAATTATGAAGGTGGATTTACTGTTTTTGGGCCTCATACGCATGGAGCATATCTCCAGATTTTTAAACAGTTAGCTCTATCTATCAAAGAAGATAAAAATCTAGAAATTAATCCCCATCGAGCCGTGCGAGTGGGTTCTCTTCGGGATTTTTTGGCGTCTCCATCTTCAGATGAAAAAAATCTGGGTGAAAGCTTTGGGGACGTTTTAAAAAGACCAAAATCGAGTTATTCTCAGGGTGATGTTGTCAGTGTAGATTTTCGCGCAGGGCATCCGAATCATAATATGAAAAAACAGGAAAATTTTTTAGAGGTTCAGAAGTTTGAGAATAATCAGTGGGTTGCTGTTATGTATGATTGGGATTCTGATACACGCTTTCATTGGGGGTATGCTCGATCTAGAGATTGCACAAACTGTTCCACGGCTAATGTAAGGTGGAAAATCACTGGTAAAACACCGGTTGGAGTTTATAGAATTTTACATCGTGGATATTATAGGTCGTTGGGCGATGATCAATTAGTAAAATATGAAGGGGTTACGTCGCAGTTCACAGTAAGGTAAATCTTTGAGTTTAAGACATGTTTTCAAAATTATTTAATCTTTTAAAATCAATGAATGAGATGTCGGCACGGCATCCTGCCTTGGGACCCTCACGCTCTTCCATGAGCTGTGGACATCCATGTCCTCCCAAAGCCTCACTCATTCATTGATTTTAAAAGATTAAATAATTTTGAAAACATGTCTTAAACTCAAAGATTTACCTTACTGTGAATAGTGACCCAGGTTAACCATCATCTTAATAATTATATATATACTATCGAATTAATTGGTGTTTTAGTGTTCAGAATTAATGCCATGAGTCATAATTCTTTGTTATAATATTAGTCAGAAAGGGAGTGGCCTATGATTGATTCAGGTACCAGCGGTACATCTAGTATATCTGGAACGTTTTTGACTTTTACTACCGCGGCGAATGATGGTGCAAAAACGAGTTTTGCCCCTAATCAAAACAAAGTGGATGAACGCATTGCCAGAGAATCTGTAGACGATTACAGCAGCCAATCTGCACAAAGTGCAAATGAAAGACGTATGGTGCTTACTCTCTCTGCATTAGACTCTGTACGAAAGTTCTTATTTTAAAAGATTAGAAATTAACTGACCTTGAAAACATACTCTAATCAAAACCCTTTTTTTAAAATCTTAATTGATTTGTCTAATTTTTCTGGATCAAAAAGGTTGTAGTAGTTTGTGTCAAGCAGTTCAATAGCTTCTTTTTGTCTTTCATAAATTGTGCCTCTTACTTCTCCCATCAAGTCGTCAAATACGTTAGCAATAGAAACTATTCGAGTTAAGTCATAAATTGCATTTCCACGGAGACGATTGGGATAACCACTTCCATCAAAACATTCATGATGCTGTGAAACAATAGTTCTTACTTCATTAGGGATTTTTTCTTGCCCTTCTAGTAGTGCGGCGCCTAGCATGGGGTGCTCAATCATTTTATCGCGTACTATTTCTTCAGTATCTTCATCTTTTATTAAAACTTTAGACTTTCCAACATCGTGGAGCAAACCTCCTGCCCCAATATGCTGTAAGGTTACTGCATGAGAGTATCCCATTTGCATGGCTATATAGACTGATAAAACACTGACATTAACAGAGTGATCGACAGCACCTCTGGAGTAAAGTTGTAAAAGTGTTAAATTGTGAGCCGTGTATGGAAATTTTATGACTTCAAATACTAATTTTTTACTCGCTCCCATAGCTAGTGTGATGGCTTTGTCTGGATGGTTTGACTGAAAGATATCTAGCATTTTTCGTTGGGTGGCTTGTCGAGATTCTTGAAAATCCTGGGTTTCAGGTGGAAGTCCAGGAAGCTCAGGTGTGTGTTTTTTGGACCAGAGCTTAAACTTTTCCAAATCTTCTTGTTTAATATATAGGTTTTTTACCTTTTTAAGCTCAAATCTTATATAAGTATTTCGGTCAATGATGTCTCCTGGTGTTCTATATGTAATAAATTTCGAATTAATAAATAAATAGAGTGTAGTTGGGAGAGGTTCACCTACAATGATTTCATTAAGGTCGCAACCTGCATATTTTTTATTCATCTTAAAAGTAAAGTCCAAGGCGTAGCTGTAGCAAAGTTGGATTTCCAATAGAGTTTTTATTAAAAAGAACAGTAAAACGTGTTCCAAGCTCTAGATGAATCGAAGAGGTTCGTAAAAGCTGAAATCCTGCTCCAAAACCCAGAGCAAAACCTCCCGATGACTCCAAAGTGTTTTGAACAGACGCTCCAGCATATCCAAAATCTGCAGCAAGATAGGGAGCAAGATCTCTATCTGAGAGGAAATAATGTCCTCCAATGCCAATATCTAAAAAGCTAGCGGATCCCTTGAAAGCGAGATCCGTAAAAATTTGAACCATGATCTGATTGACATCCCAAGCATAAGCTCCTGAGAGATCATAACCCAAACCAGAGGATCCAAGGTTTCCTAGCAAAACTGGACCAATTCCGAAATAATACCCCCTGATAGCAGGTTTTCTCTGAGATCCTTGTTTTGCCTCTTCATCTGTCACTTCACCTACTTTGGCTTCTTTTTCTGATTTCAGAGACTCTATGACAGATCGAGTTAAGCGTGAGGTGATTTTATCGAGTTCATCAAGTTGGGAAGCTTTGAGCTGGTTTGAAAAAACTACTTCTTCTCCTTTGAGTTTTTCGAGAGTCATGATGTAGGCGCTTCCTAGTTTCATAAGTCTTGGTCTTAAAATGAAATCGGCTTTAGAAGAGTCTTTTGAAACGTGGTGAGAACCAGATTGACCCACAGAGACACGAATGAGTTCAGTCGCAGTGGACAAATCGCTCTCGGCAATTCCAGGTCCGATTGTTTTTTCAACAAAATACTCGTCAGCATTTGCGCTGAAGCTAAAAAGCAAGATTGCCAAGAGTTTGAAGACCACTGAATTATATTTCATGACTGAGCTCCCTAATTTTTTTACATTGGCTAGATTTTTTGACGCTCTAGGCGTAAAATCAATTATGCCAAATCGTTACAAGGAACAATCTACCTCGCTTTTCCCAAATTTAAAATTAAAACCCTTTTCAGCTCTCAAAGAAAAGTTCAAAGATGGTTATTCTATTAGAGATTTTGCTTCTGATCTCATGTCTGGTGTAGTTGTGGGAATGGTTGCGATCCCTCTTGGGATGGCTCTTGCGATCGCTAGTGGGGTCTCCCCACAAAATGGGTTATATACGGTTGTCATTGCAGGAAGTGTCGTAGCTCTATTAGGGGGCTCTCGTTACCAAGTTTCAGGGCCGACCGCAGCATTTGTTGTGATTTTAGCTCCGATTGCTCAAAAATTTGGGTTTGCGGGTTTATTGGTCGCTGGACTTATGTCTGGAATTCTCTTGGTGATGATGGGAGTAGCTAGAATGGGGAGGTTGATTCAGTTCATCCCTCACCCTGTTACGACTGGTTTTACATCTGGAATTGCAGTAGTCATTTCAACGATTCAGATCAAAGATTTTTTTGGGCTAAAAGTTGGACATCTTCATGAAAATTTTCTCGGACGTTTATCAGATCTTTTTGCCGCAAGGTCTAGCTGGAATCCTATCGAATTTTATCTTGGAGTTTTTACATTGTTTTTTCTTATTATATGGCCCAAAGTGAATAAAAAAATACCGGCCCCTCTGGTTGCGCTTTCAGTTGTGACCATCATCAGCGTTTCGCTCAAGCGGTATTTTCCAAGTTTAGAAATTTCTACTATTTTTTCAAGGTTTAATGGAATTCCCCAAAGCGCTCCACACTTTTCTTTTCCGTGGGATTTCCCTGGCCCCAATGGACAAAAGTTCATTTTAGATTTTACGATGATTGAAAGTCTTGTCCCATCGGCTTTTGCCATAGCCATGTTAGGTGCCATCGAGTCATTATTGTCTGCAGTGATTGCAGATGGAATGACACAAACCAGACATGATCCCGATGCTGAACTGATCGCTTTAGGTACTGGAAATATCCTCTGCCCTTTTTTTGGGGGGATTGCTGCGACAGGAGCTATAGCTCGTACAGCCACTAATATTCGTTTCGGTGCAAAATCACCTATTTCAGCTGTGATTCATGCATTTTTTACATTGATGGTTATCTTGTTGCTAGCTCCCTATGTTTCGTATCTTCCGATGGCAGGGCTAGCTGCCCTTTTACTATTAGTGGCTTACAATATGTCTGAAATAAAACAATTTGT
>JAHFAB010000216.1 GCA_023250795.1 Bacteriovoracaceae bacterium | reverse complement strand
TTTTCATCAGTCTTTGGATATTGAGCAAAATCTTCTTTTGGGCCGAATTGGAGTGGGTTTACAAAAATACTGACTACGGTCAAAACGCATTGAGTTTTGGATCTTCGAAGGAGCGAGAGGTGTCCTTCATGCAATGCACCCATGGTCGGTACGAATCCGACGGTTTCATGTGGAGCTCTCGAAGTTCTCCATTTTCTCATCTCCTCACAAGTACGCAAGATCTTCATTTTTACCTCGTGTTTTTAGGAGAGTGTGGCTCGGAGTTTTTTTTACTTCTTTTTCCAAAAGATCCCAAATTTTTGAGGCCAATTCTTTTTTAGAAGTGAGGGCAAACTCTATTGCTTCTTTCTTCCTTTGAAATAAAAAACCAGAATTGGTCGAGGCACCAAACCCTGTTTGCGGAGTTCTAATGGGATTTGCAAAAAGAAAATCTAGATTTTTTTTCTTAAACTTTATCTCAGCATTCTCTAAGAGGTTCTCACTCTCTGCTGCAAATCCAAAAAACCATTGCCCAGAACTGGCCTTGCTTCGGAGACTGGAGAGCACATCGACTGAGGGTAATAACTCTAGAGACATAGATTTCGATGATCGTTTTAGTTTGTGTGTGACACTGTTTTTCACTCTGTAGTCTGAAACAGCGGCAGTGGCGATGACTCCGTGGACTTTTTTTAAACATCCAAATGCTATATCTAGCATTTCTTCGGCCGTTTCTACCGTAAAAAGGTGAAATTGGTTCACAGCACTTTGAGGGATGTTCGGCCTGACCACACCCTTATCCAATCCTAAAACATAATAGACTTCTGCCCCTCGGGCGAGTGCTTCTTCGGCCATGGCAGCTCCCATTTTTCCAGTTGAGGGATTGGTGATGTAGCGAACAGAATCAATGCGGCTGATTGTAGATCCAGCGGTGATGAGTAGTTTTAGGCCTAAAAGTGGTTTAGATGGTGGTTCTTTTAAATTCAAAATACCTTCTATTTTTTCAAAAATTTTCTCTGGGGTTGCAAGCTTTCCAACACCCGCTTCGCCGCAGGCAAGAGTGCCTTCTTCTGGGTTTAAAAAACAGGCTCCTCGCCCGAGCAGAGTTTTTATATGCTCTTGGATGATTTCTTTTTCCCACATCACCGTATTCATCGCAGGAACAACGAGCCATGGGGCTTTTGTAGCGAGTGCTATTGTCGTGACTAGGTCGTCAGCGAAACCCAGGGCCAGTTTTGTGAGGAGATTTGCAGTGGCTGGAGCAAAAACGATGAGATCTGCCCACCTGGCTAAACGGATGTGTTCTGTTCCAGAAATCCCGGGTCCGAAGAGATCACTTTGTACTGGAAAATGGCTCAGTGTTTCTAAAACAGTGGGTGTGACAAACTGTTTGGCATTTTCAGTGAGGAGACACTGAACTTCGTACCCTTTTTGAGTAAGGAGTGAGGTGAGATCCGCTGCTTTGTACGCGGCAATGCTGCCAGAAATCGTAAGTAAAATTTTGCCCTTATTGGGTGAGGTGTCCATAGCGAATCAGTCCTAACAAAGTGAGATCCGGTTCAATGCGAAATCGTTTCGAGAGTTTTAAGAGGCTTAAGCAACCTCCTGTAGCAAATAATGAAACTTCGTGGTGTTTTTTCCAGTCCTCCAATAGGCGATCAGTCATTGCCTCAATGAGTGATTCGTAACCTAATAAAACTCCACTCTGCAATTGAGTTTCAGTTGTGGTTCCGATGCTTGAACTTGGACGATTGAGTTCCACTGAAAATAATTTTGCGGCTCGAGTTTGGAGAGCTTTCCAGCCGATCTCCAGTCCAGGTACAATTGCGCCCCCAATGTATGCTGCCTTGTGAGCAGGGCGTTCATCTATCAAACAAAAAGTTGTGGCTGTACCCGCGTCGACAATCAGAAAGGGGGGGCGTGCAAGGCAGAGCGTTCCTGTAACATTGGCCAAACGATCAGCTCCCAATTGGTCAGGAAAGGGGAGATCGAGTTCAAATTCTCGTCGGGTGTCAGCCTTGATGAGCAGACATGGGATTGGGTGCAGGGCTTGTTTTACAGTTCTTTCTAATGAGGGAACGACATTAGAAATAATAATTCTTTCTAATGATTTCCAAAGTGAATCTTCTTTGAGTAATTGTTTGAGTTGAGCATAATATTCGTCTGAAGTGGCGTGAGGATCTGTTCTAAAGCGAACGCGAGAAAGGATTTTCTGTTCTCTTTGACCTGTTATTTCACAGAGCCCGGCAACTGTGTGTGTGTTGCCAATGTCTAAGACAAGCCAGCGAGACATTCCTCCTCCTTTGTTTCAGGCCGATGGTCTTCCGAGGTGGTTTTTATTTCATTCAAATATTCCCGAGCCGCTTTTCGAATCACAGAAGCCACATCTGCTCTGGGTTTAGCAAATTTTGGAGGAGGCTTTAGGCTGAGCCCAACGAGATCATTGATCACTAAAACTTGCCCTGAGCAATCAGAGCCTGAACCGATGCCGATGGTTGGAATATTTAATTTTCGTGTAATTCCAGAGGCTATCTCGTGCGTAATACACTCGAGAACAATAGAAAAAGCTCCTGCACTTTGCAGCGTCAGAGCAGATTCCAATAAATACTGAGCGCTGGATTCAGTTTTTCCATGCTGGTAATAGCCCCCGAGTTGGTGGATAGATTGCGGCACTAACCCAATATGTCCCATGACGGGTATCCCTTGCTCGGTGAGTTTCTTGACAATAGAAGCGCAGTGAAGTCCTCCTTCGAGTTTCACGGCCTGACATCCTGTTTTTTGCAACACCTTAATTGAGGCGCGCAAAGCAGTTTCAGGATCAGTCGCCGTGCCAAAGGGAAGATCGCAGATGATGAGAGCTCTCTGTGTTCCGCGCACGACAGCAGAAGTGTGCCGGATCATGTCTTCGAGCGTGACGGGTAGGGTGGTTTCATGCCCCAAAATGACATTGCCGAGACTGTCGCCGACGAGTAGCATCTCAATCCCCGCTTCATCCAAAATCCCCGCTGTGACCACGTCGTAGGCCGTCAGCATGCTGAGCTTTTCTTTCTTGAGATAAGTGCTTTGCAGATCTCTCAGCGTGAGGCGCTTTAGGTTTTGTACAGAGCTTGACATAGGGACCTTATAGCATCTCCGTGTAAGGGACTCCAGTGGGGTCTTCATATTTGAGGGTCGCTGATCTCCCTTGATGTCGGCATAAAGCAAAGTTTTCAGGAGAGACGTAAACCCGCGTAATCGATCTTTTTTCACTGTATTTTTGGAATAAATCCGTACATTGCTCGAGCGGAATGACATCGGTCGCGCTGTAATGATTGTCATAATGGACAAAAATCGGGTCTTTGGGTTTTCTAAAGTATTTGGAGAGTTCACTGGTTGAAGTGGCCAAAAGGCTGTGTATTTTTTGTGCTTTGAGATTTTCTAATGTTTTTTGGAGCAGCTTTTTCTGCTCTTGATTCGCAGTTCGAGTGGCTGGAATCCCGCTATGAAGTTCCATCAGCATTCGGTAGGGTTTTTTCTCAGAGATTCTCTGAGCCCACTCATTGGGGCTTTTTGCTAAGTGGGAGTAAAGATGGGCGTCGTTATATTTTACATATTTTTCGATATCGGAAGGTAATTGGTAATCACAATCCGAACTCATGAAATACTGTGCGAGCATTTCGTCATAGACAACACTCTTATAATGAAAATAAACCATGAGGAACATGTGGTACCTAGAAATCAGAAAATCTTCGAAAGAATAAAGCGCTCGATGTTGGAGAGAGAGGTAGCTTTTTCCATCTTGAATGTGGAAAGTCAGATTACTAAGTAACCAATCGTAGTCAAATTGACCGTAACTCACTCCAGCGTGCGTGCTATCTCTGCGCAAGTAATCCATACGATCTGCATCGAGTTCGCTAGAAATCAGCTGATGCAAAATGGGTTGAAAAGAGACCGTTTTTCCATCAATCGTTTCAAGAAAAAAATCGTCAGGAATGGCTATTTCTGGCTCTATCAGAGAAGCAATATGGATGGGTTTAAACCCTGCTTCTCCTCCAGCCTTTTCAAGAAGGGGAGTGAGTCCTGAGTCCAAAATGATTTTTAGGGTGTAGTCTTCATGCGCGGCTTTTTTCCCACTTGGTTTTTCGGCTGTGGTGATTCGGGGCATTTTTCTGGCAACTGGTAACTTCAGCTCACGGACTTCGGGCATCGCAAATTCTGTTGTGTGCGACAATGGTCCGTGACCCACGTCATGTAAAAGGGCAGCTAAACGGACCACTGCACGAAAGCGAGTCAGATTTTGCTGCGATTCAAAAATGCGATCAAACGCTCGTGTCGCTGTCTCCATCGCTCCCAGGCTGTGGATGTAACGGTTGTGCGTCGCACTTGGAAACGAAAACTCAGCAAAACCCAGCTGCTTGATTTGGCGAAGCCTTTGAAAATACCGCGAATCGACTACCGGAAGTTCAGAACGATCGATTTCGATCGAACCATGGATGATGTCTCGGATTTCCAGGCTTGTTTTACTCCTCTGAAGTATCGCGTGAGTGGCG
>JAHFAB010000215.1:2939-4505 GCA_023250795.1 Bacteriovoracaceae bacterium | reverse complement strand
GGCTGTTTTGAACCGATTCTAATTTTGAATTGGCTCGGTTTAACCGATCTTTGTTCAGGTCAAGAGCCGCCTGAGTTTGATGAGTTGTTTTTTCGATTTCTAAAATCGCATTTTTTTTAGAGTTTAATGTGGTTTCTAATTTTGTAAAAGAAGCATTGAGCGTTCCCAAGAGAGCGGGAAGAGCCAACTTTTGTTTTTTCAGAGAATCAATTTTTAAATCCAATTCCTGCAGTTGTTCTAATGTTTTCATTTGTTCCCTCAAAGGCAAAGGGGCGTTCATTTTTCACCGCCTTTTCCTAGTATATTTGTGCCATTTTTATCTAGCCAAATTTTTTGTGATTTTTCATTGTACAAAGTGGTTTCCAAACCCACACTGCTCAGCCACTCTTTTAAGGTGCTTAGGAAAAAGAACTCGCTCTCTCGATGTCCTAATTCTACGACTGTCATACCCTGACCCGATCCATCTAGTGCCAAATGATATCCCATTTCTCCTGTGATCATGACATCACATTTCTCATTCAGAGCTGCTTTCAGAAAAGAACTTCCTTGCCCAGCCGCAAAGGCCACTCTTTTTACCTTTGCTTGCTCCGCATCTTTTTTAAGAAGAGCAGACTCAGTCACTCTGCAGTTCTCTGTATGAAACAGCCTTGTAACATCTCGCAGTAATTCTGGAAAGGGTTTCGATTCAAAAAAATCACCCCAAAATCCATAGCCCAGACCTGAGTTCAGTCCTCTAGAGGGTGCGGCCTGCTCCAGGCTGTAGAGGTCATAGGCAACTTCTTCGTAGGGGTGAGATTCGAAAAGGGCTTTGAGAACCCTGTCTTTCAGGCCCCTGGGGAACACTGTTTCTAAGCGAAATTCTTGAACTTTTTCTATTTTGTTTGGCTTTCCAAGGAAGGGTTGAGTGTTTGGCCCACCTCGAAAACTGCCTTCTCCTCCTCCAGCAAAGCTACAAAAATCATAATTTCCGATTTTTCCGGCTCCTGATTCGCAAAGGGCTTGTCTAACAGACTCTAAGTGGTCTCGAGGTACAAAGACTGCAAGCTTGAGCAAAGGACTGGGGCTATCCGGTGAGTTTTCGTGGAGGCGGCCCATCGGGGTGAGTGCTAGTCCCTTGGAAACGGAGGCGACTACTTCGAGTGCGCTTTGGTCAAAGTTGGTATGGCAGGCGATGACTCCAATCCCAGCATTCAGGGCTTGGATGGCTACGGCTTTTGGGATGTTGTGAGTGCTGGGGTGGAGACGGGAGAGTCCGTGAAATAGACAGGGGTGATGGGTGATGATGAGGCGATAACCCTTATCCTGAGCGATTCTCAAAGCCTCTTGATTGAGGTCAATCGCAATGAGAGCCCCAGGGGTTGCCCACTCAGGATCTCCCACCAAGAGTCCAACGGGATCCCAATTTTCAGCAGTCGAAGTGGGGGCGTGCTTTTCTAGAGTTTCTAAAACTTGTTTCAACGTCTTTGTCTGGATTTGCACATCAGACACGTATCATAAAATGGGGATTCCAACCAGAAAGAGAATGAGGGGTCGAAGGGCATGTGAGCGACAGAAAACCCGAATGGA
>JAHFAB010000215.1:0-2929 GCA_023250795.1 Bacteriovoracaceae bacterium | reverse complement strand
ATGGATTCGGGCGTGAGTTCTGAGTAAGAAAATGTAATTCCTAAGCCCAAAAAAAGGAGCAAAGCCTTCCATTTCAAAGAGTGGGGCTCGTTTTGGGCGAAAATGCATAAAACAAGAACAAGTGGGGCCATCAAGACGTATGCATTGACTTGATTGAGAGGGGAAAAGAGGAGGCTATAGAGACTTCCCATCGCCAAACTAAAAAGAATGCCAGAATTGTAGAAGTGAGAAGGGGAGAACAGTTTTCTTTTTATTAAAACAGCTAATAAGAAAACTGCAGCAAATAAACTGACGAATTGAGAGGCATGATAACTCAATAAAATGTGAAATGAATTTTCTAAAAAAGCAAATATGTTGTCAAAAGCTCTAAAGGTTTCACGGATAAACAGATCGAGAGTTGAGGCCCACTTTTCGTGTAGCGAGATAAATTCTGCATATGGAATAATCAGGAGAGGCAGAAGAAACCAAAATAGAGAGAATCCGAATATTTTAAATAAAAATGAGCCTCCTTTTCTAGAAAGGATGAGCGTTGCTGAAAGAAGTAATAGGGTGGGGAGGGGCTGAAATTTCCAATTCAAAATAAAAGCGAGTAGAAACGGAGCTAGCCATGATTTGGGGTCTACGAGTAAAAGATTCGCAGAGAAAAGCAAAATCCCAGTCATGATGATTTCTGGTTTATTGGCGATGAGTCCAATCATGACTTGTGGGGCGAGGATGACCCAATAGAGATGGAAAATAGGAGAGGGGGTGAGAGTGATTTTCTTTAAACCAAAGTAGGATTTGATAAATAAAAGAGAGCCTGTGATAAAAATGCCCAGTGAGAGGAGAGTGTAGAGTGTGACTCCGAAACGAAGTGGGAAGAGAGAAAAAAACCGAAAGAAAAAAAGGCCACAACTTGGTGAGTAAAACCAATTTCCGACGCTCATGCCATGGTTTTTTCCATAGGGATTAATACCTACCCACAGATCTTGGGCAGCTGCAGTGAAAATTCGGTAGTGGGTGACTTCCCCTTCTAAGTTCCAGCACGTGCGGAACAGTGCTATGAGGGAAAGAAGGCAAAATGCCAAAAACCCCCAGTTTTTTTTGATTTTCATCTTTACCATTTTGCAGCCTACTGCAAAAAAATCATGACTAAAATGCAGTACACTGCAAAATAGTAATTAATGTTTTAGTGTAATTACAGATAGATATCTTTTAAAAGTCTTTAGCCATGACGGTTTTTCTACCTTGCTGTTTGGCGTTTTCTATTGCTCCGTCGCAAAGAATACGTACCTTATCTGAAAGGATATCTGCCACGTCTCCGGAGGTGTTCATCCCAGATTGCGTTCTAATATAATTTTTCAATTTAGAAACAACAACGAGGGTATCATTTTCAGAAGATGTTCCAGTTGAGGTTGTTGGTGTTAAGTTTTCCATTTTTATTTTCTCGCTTTCTAATTGATTTTTGAACGGACTCTTTCTCTCTTCCGCCCAAGAATCGCGGTGGTTGAGGACTGGAACATGGGCATCCCAACAGGAGACGCTACAAAACACCAATCCCGTTCGTTTACGGTTACAGGTTGAAACATTGCAAACCCAATAGATCGTTCCTAGTGGAATTTCTTTCTTACAGCTAGTGCATTTTCGCCAATAGGATTGCGCTTCGAGTTGCATTTGGTTTTCAGTTTGCCTTTAAACTTAGAAAAAAACAATAAACTGAAGGGTTACGACTTCTTTTAATTTATAAAAAACGCTTTTCTAAGCCCGAGCAAATCAGTCGGTTCGTCTGAAGAAGTGAGAAGTATGAGGTTCAAAACCCCCCAACCATAAATTTCTTCTATGACAGCTATAAAGAGTTCCTATTTTACTGTTCAGAGTTTGGGAGTTAGTCATTGCTCAAGCGTTCATTATGACTCGGAAACCGGGGGATTTTATGAAATTTGTATATTTTGTTCCGTTCTGTTTAGCATCGACCTTATCGCCTTTGCTCTCATTGGCAAGCGATAGTCAAACTCTCAAGTGCCAGGTCACACGAGAATCTGGGAGTTTTTACGCCTATGTGCAGCCCAAAGTGGGGGATAGAGTTCAGGTAGATCTGAGTCAAGATGAGATCAAGGAATTGAGATTGGGTCGGTCTGTGATTCAGGGAGATCTCAAAAAACTTCCTGCAGTCTCGGGTTCAACTCGAACAACATTTCGTTCGGATGAAACTTTTCAGGGTGAAGGAACCGTTCGTTATATTGTACAACTCAATATTGTAAAGGGGGAAACTTCGACGCTACAGTCCGCCATGATTTGGAATTCTGGTGATATTGAACTGGGTGCGGCTGAGTTAAGTTGTAAGTAGTCTGGAATACAATGGAATGACTACTGCCTTGGCCTTGAACTTCGCAAAAAGTGAAATAAACAAGGCTAAGGCCCCTTCATCCATAGCACTTCACTTTTTTCGAAGTTCAGCGCGAGAAATCAACTCAACTACAGCCAGGTGAAGTTTAGTGTAAAAAGGTTGGCGGTAAAAATGGAGATAGATGGGGACAAAAAGAGGTTTGTATCCAGGAACGACTCGAATTCTTTTGTCTTCTTTGATCAAATGAAGGGGGACAACAGCTTTTCCGAGACCCATTGCAACTCCATCAATGATTCCGTAGATTTCATCCAAAAATAAGCGAGTGAGTTTTTCGGGTCTCTTTTTTTGAATTTCGAAAAACCGATGCGTCGTATGGTCATCGATGTCGTGATCTAGAAAAACGCTGTTTGTAGCTGAGCTCTTTCGGGGTTGGCTCGATTCTACCAGGACATATTCTTCACTTCCAATGAGCTTTGACTCTAGTCCTTCTTTTTCTAAGGCGTGATCGAGAAAAATAAAATCAGTTTCACCTGATCTGAGAAGACCTGGAAGTTCGCTCATCTCTTTGGTGAACATTTCAAGGCGTAGTTCTGGGTTTTTGAT
>JAHFAB010000002.1 GCA_023250795.1 Bacteriovoracaceae bacterium | reverse complement strand
TGAAAGTCAGACCGGATGCTCTGATGGCCACGGGCCGCTCGGATTATCCCAATCAGGTGAACAATGTCTTAGGTTTTCCATTTATTTTTAGGGGAGCTTTGGACACGCGTGCGAAAGCCATAAACGAAGAAATGAAAATGGCGGCCGTCAAAGCTTTGGCAGAGTTGGCCAAAGAAGATGTGCCGGACAGTGTTTCTCGAGCCTATGGGGGGCAGAGCTTCAAGTTTGGGCGGGAATATCTAATCCCCAAGCCCTTTGATCGCAGGGCGCTTTTATGGGTGGCCCCGGCCGTCGCTGAGGCTGCGATGAAATCGGGCGTGGCTCGAATTAAACTGGACATGACTCAGTACAAAGAGCATCTCGAAACTCTTCTCGGCGCGAGTTACACGATCATGCGAGGGATTAAGAAGAGGGTTCAATCCGATTCAACAGAAGACGGACACCGTGCAAGCATTGTATTTCCAGAGGGAGAAAATCCAAAAATCTTAAGAGCTGCACAAATCGTTCGAGAAGAGGGAATTGCGGAGCCCATATTATTGGGCAATGACCGGAATGTGAAAAAATTGATTACCGAGTTGGGTTTGGAAGATGCGTTGGCGGGTGTGAAAATAATCCGGCCCTCAGACAGTGAGCTGCGAGAAGAATACGCCAAGCGGTTTTTGGAAAAAAGGCAGCGCAAAGGGGTGACTCAGATTTTGGCCATGAGTCTCATGAAGCAAGCCAATTACTTTGGATCGATGATGGTCGAAGTGGGGCATGCAGATGGGCTTCTGAGCGGGATTTCACAGAGCTATCCAGAAACTCTTCGCCCTGCCATCCAGGTCATCGGTGTAAAGCCGGGGTCGCGACTGGCTGGGATCTACATGCTTTTATTTAAAAAGAGGGTTTTCCTTTTCGCCGATACTACGGTGAACATTGATCCTTCATCGGAGGAGTTGGCTGATATTGCAATTCAGACAGCTGAGCTCGCCAAGCGAGTTTTTGTTTCAGAGCCGAAAGTGGCCATGCTTTCTTTTTCCAATTTTGGTTCAAACGACAATCCATCTGCTGTAAAAATAAAACGTGCGGTTGAGATTGTGAAATCTCGGGCACCTGCGCTTGTGATTGATGGAGAGATGCAGGCCGATACAGCGCTCGTTCCTGAAATTTCAAAAGAGAGCTTTCCGTTTAATCGGGTTCCGGGTAACGCCAATATTTTGATTTTTCCTGATCTCCAATCCGGCAACATTGCCTATAAACTCATGTCGCGCTTGGCGCAGGCTGAGGCGATTGGTCCGATTTTGGTGGGGATGAACAAACCTGTTTTTGTTCTCCAGCAAAATTCGGATGTCAATGATGTGGTCAATATGGCAGCTTTTACGGCTATGGAAATTCATTTGAGAAAGAAGCAGGAGAATCACCTGCATGTCTAGTCAGCCTAAGAGTTCCAAAAAAGTGATTTTGACTTCCGGTGCACCCCAACCGATTGGTCCGTATAGTCAGGCCATCAGAGTAGGAGATCTGGTATTTTGTTCCGGTCAAATTGGGTTGGACCCTACGACCGGAGTCGTGGTGAGTCCCGAAGTAGAAACCCAGACGCGGCGAGTGATGGAAAATCTCAAAGCCGTTTTGGTCGAAGCAGGGCTTTGTTTCGATTGCGTGGTCAAAACCACGATTTTTTTAAAATCTATGAATGATTTTCCCAAAGTGAACGAAGTTTACGGGAGTTATTTTAAGAGTAATCCACCCGCTCGTTCCACAGTAGAAGTTTCGCGTCTTCCCAAAGACGTGCTTGTGGAAATTGAGGCCGTGGCGGTGGGCGTGGCTACGGATCAATGATGAGTAGTTTTTCGTGGGAAGAAGTGTACAGTTTCCCATTTTGAAATATGGGTCTATTCAAAAAGTATTCTTCATTTTTATTCTCAGGGCTCTCACCTACCCGAAGGCTCCATTTTACGGACCCCGATTTAGGGTCAATCGCTTTCAAAAAGCCATCTGCAGTTCCAATATACAATAAGTTGTTTTCTAGGATAGGTCCCATATGAACGCATTCGCTTCGATGACTCCATTCGACAGTACCTAAAGCAATATTGACTGAAATTAAGCGACATTCACGACGTTTTAATGTTCCTGGTTCATATATATCGGCTGCAAAAAACACTGAGCTTCCATTTGTCTCCATCTTGCCAGTACTGGTAATCCACCCTGGAGTTAAATTAGGACCGAATGAAGAAATGAGCTTTCCGTCTGACTTATTTAAAACAAAAAAATTATCCCCTTTTGAGTATCCAAATGTTGTGACTACAAATAAGGATTCTGTAGAGACAATCGTCAGAGCATCTAAAGTTATCGATGATTGCCAAAGCTTTTTGAATGTAGTGGCACTATATGCAGTAATAACTTTCGATAAAGTATACAAAATATCATTTTCTAATCCTAGTAAATGGAAGGGGGCAATACCCATATTATCTGGATCAGTTATTTCAGCTGTAATTTGGCCCGTTTGTGTATTGAGGATAATTAACTTCACTGGGTTAGAGTTCACAGTAAAGTATGCAGATGCCATTAAAAATAAAGGCGGACTATTCCTCTCATCGTAGTAACCAAGTTTTTTAAGATCGGTTTCCCACAGAGTGACTCCAGACTTTACGTCCACAACTCCCACTATGCTTCCATGTGAGCAGTAGTAGGGGGGGCCTCCAGGAGGGTGACGAAAATACAAAACGTTTCCATTGGGGAGTTCATAGAGTCTATGGAAATTATCTCCCTGTAGCTCCCAGAGACGCTGGCCAGTTGTAGTGCTAAAGCCAGCCAAGCTAGAAGGACCTTCAATGGTTACTACGACACCACCGACTCCGATTGTATGAGCACTCTGATGGTGAAGATAAAGGATATTAGACCTATTGATCTGACAAACCTTCTTTGTTTCCCCAGAAGAAAAATCATACCGATAGAGTTCATGGTGAGACAAGTCGTGCTGGTAGTCCTGCAAATAAGCTGCCCTCTCGACAAATACCCCTTCTTTTGTGACGATGGGAAATCCAAGACTTACTCTGTAATCAGCGTCATTCTTTTCCGATGTTTTATCCGTGATCCTGATTTCTTGTACTCTTTTAGGACCTCCAGCATAAGACGTCCAGCCTGAGAGTATTTGAATTAAGAGCAAAAATAGTGTTTTTCTGAGTAACATGAAAAACCTCGTTTAGTTTCTAGGATCTAGTGGTTTTTAGAATGATTTATCGCATTATGTCAATATATTTGTCGTATTTATGTACAATGTAAAAATGGCTGCTCAGCCGAGTGTCTGATGACTAGGAAAAACTACTATTTACCCTTCAGAAAAAAACAAGAAGACCCCTATCGATTTTGTCTGAAGGGGTGTCTGATGCCAAAGTGATTATTGCAACTTGTGGTAAAGATGTCCTTTTTAAAACCGGGCAGATTTTTTTGGTGCCATATTACTATTAGGTTTAGTGAGGACCCCCGTGTGAGAAAACAGAATTGCGCATTGCGCTAAAATGTTGTATCCTGCCGCCCTATGAAAATTATATTTTTGAATTTGGTTTTGGGTTTATTTTTGTCCAATTCCCTTTTTGCGTCTGATCCGGGGCAAGATAAGAACATTTTATTTTCAACCGCTCAAACGGCTAAGCAGGGAGATTTTATTATCAACGACTATGAGGTGGTTTTTCCTGGGATTAGTTATGGGTTGAGCGATCACATTCAACTTTCTGTCAATTCCTTGCTGCCAATCACCAATGAGATGCCGCTTGTGTTAATGTCCAGTGTTAAATTCAAACTTGTTGATGCAGATCGTTTTGCAGTAAGTTTACAGCCCAATTTTTGGTATATTCGAGCTACACACACTACTTATGATTTTTCGCCTGGTACTTTTGCTCCCACCACCAAAAAGACTTCATCGGGATATACTTTAATAGGCACTCAGTTGCTTTTGGATTACAGCCTGGCCGATTCTCAAGATTTAGTTTTGCACGGCACCTTATCAGTGCAATTTCCTGAGGGTGCTTCTCAACTCCTGATAGCTGGAGGCGGACTCTCTGCCCGAGTTTCAAGTGGGGTCAAACTCCTTTCAGAAGTACTCCTCCCTCTTACAAATAATAGAGAAGTACAAATGTTGCTCAATTATGGAATTCGTTTTTTTGGAGAAAAAGTGGCAGTCGATCTGTCGTTTTTGAAACCGCTGGGTGGTATAGACCAAGTGAAGGGTGGGTATTCTGTGAGTAACTCGTTTGCTTTAGGTTTTCCTTGGATTAGTTTTTCCGCGAAAATTTAGGTATGATGTGTAGCTCTGACAGGGGTAGAGGCTATCTACAATGGAGACCCCTATTTTTCAGCCCCCCACTCAAAAAAAGCGAAGACCACTTGTTTTAATGCTTTTTAATCTCACGAAAAGTAAGCTGTATAATTGCTGCTGTTTCAGCATAATATTTTAATAAGGAAGGTTCGCTAGTCCAAGCTTCAATTTTATATTTTTGTTCTGCTCCGATTTTTTGCGTTAGATACGCCATAGAAACTGCATTTGGATAAAGATCATTGTATGTGTTGGTAACACATTCTACAGAATTATTGAGAAGAAAGAATTTATTATTACTACTATTATTATAAGACTTACATTTCCAAGGGTCTGTTATTGAATACAAATATTTAATTTGTTTTGAGGTAAGCCCTTTTTTGTAATTCTCCCATTTTCCTGCGGCAATTAGGTTTTGAGTAATTTTTAATGGCTTTGTTTCATTACTTCTATCATGTTTTCCTTCCTTTAATTGATTTGAAGTGCCATTTATAATTTGAAATATTACAAATCCAGACTGGAAATAACTATCATCACAAATAACTGTTCCCGCTTTAGTTTGCGTTTCACAATTCTTAAATAAATGATTCAAATAAAAAGAATACTGTTTTCCAAAGATTTCAACTTCAAACCGTTTAAAAAAATTTGCATCAAGCGGTTTGGCCTGATCTAAAGCATCAAAAGCGGTTTTAAAAAATAAGCGCGAAAATCTATCAATTTCCTTATCATTCTTTTCATTTAAGGTTTTAACAATGGGTCCAATTTCACCAAATTTTTTAATCGAATGCACATAAGAAAAAATTTCTTTGCTCGATATGCCAAAATTTAGATTCTGAGATCCAGAATCTACACGTATCCACGTGGCTGCTGCTACAAGATTTCCAAAGTGATCAAAAATGGGTCCCCCACTGTTTCCAGGACTAATTGGGGCACTGACCTGAATTTCGCTAATACGGTTTTCATCGGGATTATGAATTGTAACCCCAGAGGTGTTTACGGGTCCAATAGAAGTATTACGGATACCACTTATAAGCCCACTGGAAAGTGAGAAGTCATAACCTCGAGGATGTCCAATGACAAACACTTCTTCTCCAACTGAGGGTGTATAATCTTTTTGAGCAAACCATACTTTGGGATGGAATTTTAGCTTAAGAACACAAAGATCGATATGTCTTGAGCCCGAGCAATCTCCCACCAAAAATTTATTGACTACTTTTCCATCCTTTAGTTTAAAATCAACGGTATAGCCGAGACTGAACCCCGTCTTCAAAACATGGTAATTAGTAACTAAGGTTCCATCTGATGAAACAAAAAATCCAGACCCAAAACTAACTGGTATACCCTGTTGGTAAATAGTGATTTTAACAACAGCCTTTTGATATTTTGCGAAAAGCTCTTTCGCAGATAACGGGGATAAGAATTCTTTAGCTTGTATAAATTGTGCGGAAAGCGTCAATATAAAAACTATCAGAAACTTTTTCTTGAGTAAGATCATTGGCTGAGTTTAACACGGCTAATAATTGCTACACACTAGAAAACGCATGCTCATCGTTATCACCGAATCCCCTTGCCACCTCTTTTTGCCCCCGATATAAAAGTCCAAACACTATGCCTAAGGAAACCGCATCTCAGTTTTTCACCCGCATAAAGCATTTTCTTTTTGGTGCGCCTCTTTCAAATCAGATGATGGCGCATGAGAAAATATCAAAGTTCAAAGCCCTGGCAGTTTTGTCTTCTGACGCTTTGTCCTCAGTCGCGTATGCCACAGAGGAAATTTTGATTCCTTTGGGAGGTTTTGCTGCAGCCGCTGTGGCTTGGTCCATCCCCATCGCAATAGGGATCGGGATCTTGCTCTTTATTATCACCCTCTCTTATCGTCAGACGATTGATTCTTACCCGAGCGGTGGGGGTGCCTACATTGTAGCAAAAGAAAACTTAGGTACTATGGCGGGCTTAGTGGCCGCCGCTTCACTTTTGATTGACTATGTGTTGACAGTTTCTGTTTCCGTTGCGGCGGGAGTGGAAAACATCGCTTCTGCGGTCCCTTTTTTAAGAGAACACAAAGAGTGGATTGGGATCTCAGTCATTATCCTTCTGATGACTTTTAACCTGCGTGGAGTGCGCGAGTCTTCGAATATTTTTGCAGTTCCGACTTATCTTTTTATAGTGTCTTTTTTGATTCTCATTGGAGTGGGTACGTGGAAAATCATGACTGGAGTTGCTACACAAGTGGCTCCTGTGATTCACGAAGATTACCCCAATGTTCCACTTCTTCTTATTTTAAAAGCCTTCTCATCGGGGTGTGCAGCTCTTACGGGAGTCGAGGCCATCTCTAATGGGATCCCTATTTTTCAGCCCCCCACCCAGAAAAATGCGAAAACCACTCTGGTTTGGATGTCAGTTATTTTGGGGTCATTTTTTCTAGGGATTACACTTCTTGCGCATATGTACGGGATTATGCCCAAAGAGGGTGAAACGGCGGTCTCGCTTCTTGCACATTCGATTTTTGGAGACTCGGGGCTTTATTATTTGATTCAAATTTCGACTGCTCTGATTTTGGTTTTAGCAGCCAATACAAGTTATGCGGATTTCCCGAGACTTGCTTCTCTTTTAGCCAAAGATCGATTTTTGCCCAGGCAGCTTGCAAGTCTAGGTGATCGGCTTGTTTTTTCGAATGGAATTTTAGGGCTGAGCCTTGCTGCGATGCTTTTGATTGTCTTATTCAAAGGCGAAACGCATCACCTGATCCCCCTTTACGCGGTGGGAGTTTTTCTTTCTTTTACACTTTCTCAATGGGGAATGGTCTTGCATCACCTCAAAGAGAAAGAAAAGGGATGGGTGAAGTCGCTTTGCTTTAACGCGCTTGGAGCTGTGAGCACTTTAGTGGTTCTAATGGTTATTACTTTGACTAAGTTTAAGCACGGCGCATGGATGATTGTGCTCTTAATTCCACTTTTGGTTTTAGTTTTCAAAAAAATCAATACCCATTATCTAAACGTAGGCAAAGAATTGACTTTGATCGGGAGCGAAGCTCCTCCTGGGTTAGAGCTGATCAAACATACTGTGATTATCCCCATTTCAGGGATTCATCGAGGGGTTTTGGACGCTTTGAGATATGGACGTTCCATTTCAAAAGATGTGTTTGGGGTTTATGTTGAATTAGACGCCGAGTCCACTGAACGTTTTCAGAAAGAGTGGAAGAAATGGGGGCATGATCTGCCTCTCGTGGTTTTAAAATCTCCCTACCGTTCCGTGATTGATCCACTTTTGACCTATATTAACGACGTAGTGGGGGCGACGAAAGACGAGATGATCACCGTTCTGATCCCAGAGTTTGTCACAGCCAAGTGGTGGCAGCATTTTTTACACAATCAAACTGCCCTTTTTATACGAACTTCGCTCTTGTTTAAGCGTGGAGTGGTGGTGACCAGTGTGAGGTATCACCTAAAGAGTGAGTAATCTTCGGTCTTTGTAGATTTGTTCACGAAACGATTCGACTAACTCCGTTGCTTGCACAAGATCTACTTTATAAGGGAAATGACTCTCTTCGAAAAGTTCTCTCGCTTTTCTCATTTTTTGTGATGTCAATGGCGGCGTAGCTTCGATTAATAGATCAACGTCTGAGTATTTTTGGTGACTGCCTCTTGCACGTGATCCATAGATCCAAAATGTCATCTGATTTGAGTCCGTAGAAAATGCTGTTTTTAATAAATTTTTAAAATTATGAAACTGTTGATCAGAAAATCCAAAATTTTTTGGTACTGATTTTTTTTCCATGGATAGGGTTACTTTTTAGTGAGTGTTTTGACTTTTAGGATCAATTTCCTACACTCTTGAGCAAATTCTTTGGCAGTTTCATAAACATCATGAGCAGTTTTCTCATTGTAGGTGTGGGTTGTTAGGTTTCGATCATCCAGAAACCGTAACCAGAGTTCTACATCAGAGATCAATCCTTGTTGCCCACAGTCTCGAAAAACAGTTCTAGGAGAGACTGAAATAATTCCTTGATATTCTAAAGCTCTTTTTGCCAGCTTCCATGCTAATTCAAATGTATATTCGAATCTTTGGATGCACGCATCTCGTACGAATTCGTCAAGGGGTTCATTGAGCGCAAGTTCTAAGGAAGCCAACGCTTTTTCAATTTCAGAAACACTAATAGTCATAGTTTGTACATCCTGTTAGTAATAATTTAAATTAATTTCCAGACGCTTCATAGTGAAATTACATAAAATATTGTTTATTTTCTAAGTCCTGTTAGAATTTAATCTATGCCACACATACAACTCAATTGGTTAGCAATCTTTCTATCAATGGTCGCTGCATTTGTCTTTGGATTTTTCTGGTACGGCCCTCTCTTTGGAAAGCCGTGGGCCAAAATCATGGGGTTGAAAATGGACTGTAAGCCTGAGGGCAAGGTGATGGCCCGGGCTTTTGGGCTTCAGATTGTGGGGTTGTTTTTGACCACATTCGTGCTGGCTCATACCTGCCAAATTTGGCGCCCTTCAGTTTGGGGCGTGGGACAAGACGATTCGAATGCAATTTATGGTTTTTTTGGGGGCTTTTTTACTTGGGTGGGGTTCTATGTTCCAATCCAGTTTGGAAAGATTTCGTGGGAAAACCGTCCATGGAAGCTGTTTCTGATTAATTCGACATATGATTTTTTGAACTTGCAGCTCATTTCGCAGATCTTGGTGCATATAAGGTGATCTGTTTCTTAATTTTTTTCCCACTCAATATAAGCTTCGCCATAGATGCTGGAAGCTATACTTCTGAGGAATACGCCCAGGCCATACAAAAAGAGTCTAAACGAGATAGAAAACTAAAGGCCTTTGGTGCCCTTTTGAAATCCAAAAAAAGTAGAGATCGATTGATGGCGATTGAGGAGTTAGGTAAAATGGGTGCTGACGCACATTCGGTAGTTCATGCTTTGTGCAAACAGCTCAATAGTGAAGATCCTGTCATAAAAAAAGCGACCATTGAAACATTAGGAAAAATAGGACCGATACAGTAATACAACGAGGCGATCCCTCTCTTAAAAAAGATAGCCGATTCCAGAGATTCAGAAATGAAAAAAGCAGCCCAAGAAGCGCTGTGTGAAATTTTGAAGAAAGCTTCACCTCTGGCTCAAAGGGTCGGTTCCACTTCTCAAAACGCTAAGACTGAAGGGAGTGATGAAGTCGATGCAGAATGCGCATCTCATTAGAAAAGCCATAAAATATTAGTTGATTAAAATAGTCTGTAACGACTTAAGGTGTGAATCTAACAGCTAAAAAGAAGTGCATAATTTATAACCACCTATAATTACATTGGTTTATATGATAGAAAATCTATCATATCTTTTCTATCATAGATTTGTTATCATGCAATCAAGATGAGTGAGAAAATATTTCGATATGATGTTCTTTTAGAAGAAGAAGATATTTGCAATCTCACGCAAGAAAAAAATAAAATCCTAAAATGCATTTTGAAAAAAGAAAAAATGGTCGTTTTTGGAAGAAGAAACTCTGGAAAAACTTCTCTAGTAAAAAATGTCATTATTCCACATTTTAAAAAACAAAATAAATCATGTTTTATTTTGTTCGTAGATTTGATGGAGGTCAAAGACTTAACTTCTCTTAGTAGTCGCTTGAGAATAGGTTTTCAGCAGGCCTTTCAAGAAGCTTTTCCAAAGAAAGCATTTCTGGAAAGTGTAAAAAAATACATACAAAACCTAAAGCCTACGATCGAGATCAATTCTGTTTCTGGAGAGACTGGATTTACTATTTTACCCAAAGGAGATGGAGATCATAGTTCTTTTAAGGAAATACTGGAAATCATCAACCTTAAAATAGCAAAAGAAGTGCCAACACTTCTTGTCATCGATGAGTTTCAAGATGCAGCTTTTGTCGCTCAGGCCCTGGGGCTTTTGAGAAATGAATTGCAGTCGTTTAAAGATGTTCCTGTTATTCTGATGGGCTCAAAAAAACATCTATTAGCAGAGATTTTTGCTAAACCCAATGCCCCATTTGCTGATTTTGGAGTGGATATTGAGTTTAGTGACATTCCTTATCAAGAGTACCATCTGTATATGCAAGAGAGATTAGAGAGGCAGTCACTTGAGATAGATTTTGAAACTGCAAAAGTTTGGCAAGATTTATTATTTAGAAATCCAGAAGCGATTAATATGGTAGGTGCTACTTTAGTGGACCATTTTAAAAAAATGAAAATTACACATACAGAGATACATTTTGCAATTCATTCTATTCTTGATCAAAGACAAGCTCGCTACAGGGAGTTAATCTCTCAGTTTTCCTCCCACGAAGAAAACTTACTGACTGCTATCGCAAAGTATGGACCAGTCGCTGAGCCTTCGAGTAAAAATTTTTTAGATAAGGTCAAACCATCACACGCAACTGTTTTAAAAATCGTTAAAAAACTTCTAGATCATTCGATTTTAGAAAAAACAAATGATGGGTATCGGTTGCACAATCCGTTATTACATTTCTTTTTAATCAGAAACAGTTAGGATTATTTCCCCACGATCCTCTCAATCACCACGGTCTCAATCTGTCTTTCAGAGGCTTTGCGGATGGAAAATTTCAGGAGCCCGCTCTGAGTTTCAAAAAAAAGTTCGTCTCGCATTTCTGGGATTCTTCCAAATTGCTGGAGGAGAAAACCGCTCAGAGTTTCATAGTTTCCTTCAGGCAGGTTGAGGTGCAATCGTTCATTGATGAGTTGGATTTCCATTTTTGCTTGTACGATCCAACTCGTGTCTGAAGTTTCTTTATAGGGTTCAAACTTCGAATCATATTCGTCACTAATTTCTCCCACAATTTCTTCTACAATGTCCTCAAACGTGAGGACTCCAACGGCTCCTCCATATTCGTCAACGACGACGACCATTTCGTTGTCTTCTTCATGCATCTCTAACCAAAGATCATGTAAGGCCTGGGTCTCTGAAACATATTGGGCATGGCTCATGTAGTTTCTAATCGAGTGTTCGATATCTGTGGCAGTCAAAAGATCCGAATACTCCAAGACTCCAATGATATTGTCAATTCGGTCTGAAAATACGGGCATCCTGGAGTGTCGGTGTTTTTTGAACTTTTCAATTGCATCTCTCACGTTCGCAGTTACTGAGATAGCCTGCACGTTGACCAAAGGGATGAGGGCGTGTTTTGCCTCGGAGTCCTTAAAATCCAGAATCCTCTTGATCATTCTTTTCTCACTTGAGCTAATCTCTGTTTCTTTTTTACCATAAGATAAAACCGATCTCAGATCTTCTCTCGTGCTGCTTCTTTTCCCAATCAGCAAATCTCCAATCGGGATCATAAACTTAGAAAGTCCCGCTGTATAAGACGAGAGCAGTCGTGTGATTGGGAAAAATGTTAAATAAGTATAGTGGATTGGATATGAAACCCAAGGAGCCATGATGTCGGCATATTTTCGGTAGATCGTTTTAGGAATGAGTTCACCAAATACAACGAGAAGGGGTGAGGTCAACAGAATGGCAAATAAATCAGCATGATTTTTTATTTTTATTATACAAAAAAGGGTGATGACTGCAGAAATACCGCTCACACAAAGACTGTTCATCAAAAGAGTCGTAGAAAGAATTTTTTCAGGATTTTTGAGAAGTTGAAAGGCCAGTTCTGCTTTTTTAGATCCTCGTCTTGCTTGTGCCTTTAAGAAAAGCTTATCCGCTGAGAGCAGTGCAATCTCACTTCCTGAAAAAAATCCTTCGATCAAAAGGAGGGGGAATACAACGAAAACGACATGAATTAGTTCTAAATTCATTTTGTATGTCCCCTTTCCTTTTCTTGTTGTAGAGTTTCGAAAATGGCATCCAAAATATCAGCCATAGTCACAATGCCCATAGTATCTCCTGAAGATCCACCGATTGTGACCACTCCAAGGTGGGTGTGGTGCTGTTTAAACTTTCTAAATAAAGTGTTTAGCCTCATCGCAGGACTCACTTTGAGCGCTTTTCTCATCAAAGACTCAAGCGTAGGGTTTTCGGTTTGAGGGTTCAATTTTGAAAATAAAAGATCTTTAGCATACAAAATACCCAGGACATTTTTTTTTGCGGCGTCAGTAACCGGGATTCTGGAGTATTTTGACCCTCTGGTTACAGATAGTGAGGAGATAGCAGATTGGATTGAAGTTCCGGCAGGGAGGGAAAAAACTTCGGATAGGGGGGTGTAAACATCAATGACTGTACGATCATCCAATTCAAAAATATTTTTGATGAGCTCCAGTTCACTCTGGTGGATAGACCCTTCTTTATGTCCTTCTTCGAGCATTGACAAAAATTCTTCTTCTTTTAGAATGGGTTCTTTCTTTGATTTCTGGGGTGATGTCGGGGTTTTTCCCAGGGCTTGAGAAGTGAGGACCGTCATTTTTTTAATCAAAAAACGAATAGGATTGAACCCATTATAAATCCAGGTCAACGGTGTAGCAGTCAAAGGCGCTACAATCTGATTGGCACGAGCGCCAATCACTTTGGGTGTTCCTTCGCAAAAAATGAGAACAATCGGAGCAGTAATGCAAACTCCAATGATAGTCTGAACAGCCCAGGCCGGAAAAATGCCACCTAAAGTAGGAGTAGAAATAGAGGACGTAATCAGACTGGCTAATGAGACATTAACCACTTCGTTTGTCACTAAAATCGTAATGAGCAGTCCGCCTGAATCGGTGAGTAACGTTTTTATTTTTTTATAGGAAGGCTTAAACCTTTCTTTGAGTGCACGCAGCTGAAAGCGCGAGAGGCTAAAGAGTGCAGCTTCTGAAGAAGATAGATATGCAGAAATTGAAATCAGCATCAGACAGATTAAGATTTTAAAAAAAGACATAACTGTTTACAACTTTACTGAAACTTATCGGTTTCGTCACGCAGCTTTGTCGAGCTTGGGTTGAATCAACCTTTTTCTCGAACTTTTTGTGATTTTTGATTCGCCAGAGTGCCCAGAGTGTCCGGTTTCTAGTTTTTTAATTTTCCCAGAGGCTAATACCACTTCTAAAACTTGGTCAATGGTTTTGACTGGGATAAACGTTAGATTTGCGCGGTATTCCTCAGGGATGTCTTCGAGATCTTTTTTATTTTTTTCTGGGATAATGATTGTCTTAATCCCGTGTCGCATCGCTGCTAGAGATTTTTCCTTTAGACCCCCGATGGGAAGCACGCGGCCAGTCAGAGTAATTTCACCTGTCATGGCTACATCTTTTCGAATCGGAACTCCAGTAAGTCTCGAAATCATGGCGGCAGCCATGGTAATTCCGGCCGAAGGACCATCTTTTGGAATCGCACCAGAAGGGAAGTGAACATGGATGTCAGAAGTCGAGAAAATGTCCTCATCAATCCCAAAGTCCTTGGCGCGAGATCGAATGAGTCCAAGTGCAGCTTGTCCTGACTCTTTCATCACATCTCCCAGCTGTCCTGTGAGTGTGATTCCGCCTTTGCCTTTCATGATCGTTGATTCGACATAAAGGATTTCTCCGCCAAAAGCTGTCCAGGCCAGTCCAGTGGCAATACCCACTTCGTCTTTTTCTTGTTCATCTTCTCGGAAATAGAGTGCTGGGCCCAGAAATTTGTAGACAGTTTCGGGTGTGATTACTGTTTTTTCTTTTTTCCCTTCTGCCACAAGGCGAGCAGTTTTTCGACAAAGTGTTGCAATATTTCTTTCTAAGTTTCTGAGTCCTGCTTCGCGCGTATACTGGGAGACTACATTTTTGACCGCTTCAGGGGAAAATTCAATCAGACTGGAGTTCAGCCCATTTTCAGACATTTGCTTAGGAATCAGATATCGTCTGGCGATAAAAAACTTCTCTTCTTCTGTGTACCCTGCCAATTGGATGATTTCCATTCTGTCTTTGAGTGCAGAGGGAATCGTATCCAAAACATTACAAGTCGCGACAAACATGACATTGGATAAATCAAATGGCACGTTTAGATAATGGTCTCTGAACGTATTGTTTTGTTCAGGGTCCAAAACTTCTAAGAGAGCTGCGGAGGGGTCTCCTCTGAAATCGCTTCCCAGTTTGTCGATTTCATCTAAGACAAAGACCGGATTATTGGTCGAGGCTTGTTTGAGACCCTGGATGATTCTTCCGGGGAGAGCGCCCACGTAGGTTCTTCTGTGGCCTCTAATTTCAGCTTCATCTTTGACGCCCCCAAGAGAGACTCGGACAAATTCTCGTCCCATGGTTCTAGCGATGGAGCGGCCTAACGAAGTTTTTCCAACCCCAGGAGGTCCTGTAAAACAAAGGATTGGGCCTTTCATTTTTTCTTTGAGTTTTCTGACTGCAAGATACTCTAAGATTCTTTCTTTTATTTTTGTGAGATTATAATGATCTTCGTCTAAGATTTGTTTAGCTCGAGTGAGGTCCAAGCTGTCGACTGTTTGTTTCGTCCAAGGGGTTTCTATGAGCCAGTCAATGTAAGTTCTCAACATGGAGGCTTCAGAAGCATCTGGGTGCATGCGTTCTAGTCTTCCAAGCTGTTTTAGTGATTCTTGCTCTACTTCTGTTGGCATTTTGCACGAGAGAATTTTTTCTTTGAGTTCATTAATCTCTTCTGTTTTGGAGTCTGTATCTCCCAGTTCGTTCTTTATTGCACGGATCTGCTCTCTCAAAAAATATTCTTTCTGAGATTTTGACATTTCATCTTTCGCCTGGGAGCGAATCTTTGCCTGTATCGACAAAACTTCTATTTCACGGGTTAAAAGTTCAAAGATCTTTTGTAAGCGTTCAACCGGTTCTGATGTTTCTAAGATGTTTTGTGCTTCACTCACTTTAAGGCCCAAATTAGAAGCCACTAAGTCTGCAAGTCTTCCAGGATCTGTAATGTCATCTAGGACCATGAGAATATCTGGAGACAGAACTTTTCCGAGGGCGATGACTCGCTCTAATTGTTCTCTGACATTTCTCATCAAAGCTTCTGACTCACTGACAGTTACGTTTGCCTTGTCATCGATGCGATCGATTTTGACTTCGAAGTAAGGCTGTATTTGGGAGAATTCCTTAATTGTAGCCTTGCACAATCCTTGTGTCAGAATTTTTATTCTACCATCTGGGAGCTTTCTCATTCGCATGATCATTGAGACAGTGCCAGTTTTATAGATCGCCTCTGAGGATGGATGTTCATCGCTAATGTCTTTTTGTGATGCAAGTAGGATTAACCTATCAGACCTTGCTAGAGCTTCTTCTACACTCTTTATGGAAGAGTCTCTTCCAACAAAGAGCGGAATAATCATGTAGGGAAAAACGACTATATCTCTAACGGGTAATAACGGGAGTGTTTGTGGAATCTCAATCTGTTCTCCGTCATAATTTGTAACCATTCCCTGCCTCCGATGTTCTCAGCAAAAGTCTTTCTATGTGCCCATCTTTGTACAATGAACAGTTCGGACTTTTGGAATGGAGCCTTTAGGGATATTTTGCCCATCCATACTAGGTCAAAATGAACCTAGTGGGTAGGGTTATGCGTAGATCTTTTCTCGGTGCTCTTGTCGTTCTTTACAGGAGAGGCAGAGAGTGGAGACAGGCCTGGCTTCTAGCCTTTTAGGCTCTATGGGCTCCTCGCAATCTTCACAGATGCCAAAGTTGCCCTCGTCCATTCTTTTCAGAGCATCGTCGATTTTGGCAATCAATTGACGCTCGCGATCTCTGAGTTTGAAAATAAGATTTTGGTTAATTTCACTCGCTGCCAAATCAGTTTCATCCGGCAAATCGTCCGGAGATAGAGCTAGCTCGTGTTTCAGAGCATTCTTTGAGTTATTTAGTAGTCTTTGTTTTTCGTCTAAAAGGATTTTTTTAAATTTTGCTAATGTTTTCGCGTCCATATTCCCCCCTCCCTGTTTACTTCGACACCCTTGTAAGCCTCACAAAGGTTTTGAATAGTGTAACCTCATCTGAGAATAACTCAACTATTTTTATAAGAATATCTAAGAAATATAAACTAAATTGATTTAGTAAGGAAAAAGCTTTTCTCTTCGCCCATTTTCCTATAACCCAAAAGGAACACATGACTATGAATAAAACATCTTGCGGAATCATCTTGTTGGCGGCCGGACATGGGAAGCGTATGCGTTCTTCACTTCCCAAAGTACTCCATGAGGTTGGAGGAAGGCCTCTGTTATTTCATGTTTTAGAAAGAATTCAGGCAGTGGCTCCTACCGCTCCTATTGCCATTGTTTTGGGGCATCAGAGTCAAAAGGTAGAAGCGGCGATTCGAAATTCAAATTTATTTTCAGATCTAAAAATAACTTATATTCAACAGCCCGAACAAAGAGGTACGGGACATGCTGCCAAGTGTGTAATGGAGTCAAGTTGGGGTAAAGATCGGTTGAGTGCGAGACAGCCTGTACTCGTATTGCCAGGGGATCAACCTCTTTTGAATGATGAGTTGGTTTCACAAATTCTAGAGCCGCTCTCTCGTACTTCTGCTTTACGGCTTTTGACTTGTGAGCTTCCCGATCCTTCAGGGTACGGACGGGTGGTGAGACGTGGGAAGAAAGGTCCTGTCTTGAGAATTGTCGAAGAGAGAGATGCGAATCTGAGAGAGAAGGCGATTTGTGAAGTGGCAGCGTCGATTTATTTTTTCCAATCTTCTTTTTTATCTGTCGGCTTACAGAGACTTTCCAATAAAAATTCGCAGGGAGAGTATTATTTAACAGATTTGATAGGACAAGCTGTCAGAGCAAAGAAGCCCATTGAAGTACTTGTTTGGAAAAACCATGATCATCTGAGAGGTGTCAATGACTCTTGGGAACTCGCTCAAGCTCAACGTTTACTCAATGAACAAACTGTGAAAAAATGGGCACAAAAAGGTGTAAAATTCCTTGATCCATGGAGTACTTGGATTGATGTATCTGTAGAAATTGGAGAGGAAGTGGTTATTTCTCAGAACGTCGTTCTTTCTGGTAAAACAGAAATCGGACGGGGAGTGAAACTGGGCCCTCACGTAGTTTTAAAAAATATGCAGGTAGGAGAGGGTTCAGAAGTCAAGGCTGGAACAGTTGCTGAAAACTCGACCATTGGAAGTCATGCACTTGTAGGTCCCTACGCTCATCTCAGGCCAGACTCCAGTGTTGGTGAGGGTTGTAAAATAGGAAATTTTGTAGAGTTGAAAAAAACTCATATCGGAGATCATACGAGCGTTGCCCATCTTTCTTATCTTGGAGATGCTGAAGTTGGAAGTCATGTTAATATTGGCTGTGGTTTTGTGACCTGTAATTATGACGGAAGAGTGATTGAGGGTGAGAGAAAGCATCGGACGATCATCGAGGACGGAGTTTTTTTAGGAAGCGATTGCCAAACAGTTGCTCCGGTTAAAATTGGAAAAGGGGCATATGTAGCTTCTGGGTCTACCATCACTGAAGATGTAGAGGCGGATTCTTTGGCGGTTGCGCGTGCAAGACAGGTCAATAAACCTGGATATGCTCGTAAACTCAGAAGTTAGGACTGACAGGTTTTAGGAATGAGGAGAAAATTTCATGTGTGGGATCGTGGGTTATGTGGGCAAACGCCCTGTTGTAGAACTTTTGCTCAAAGGGCTTAAGCTTTTAGAGTATCGAGGATATGATTCGGCTGGAGTTGCTTTTTTTTGGAATGGAAAACTCGAAATCAAAAAATCTGAGGGAAAGTTAGAAAATGTCGAAAAACTTTTGAACGGGAGTTTACCCGCATATCGCAGTTCTACATGTGGTATTGGACATACGCGATGGGCAACTCATGGGAAACCCACAACACAAAATGCTCACCCTCATCGGGCAG
>JAHFAB010000214.1 GCA_023250795.1 Bacteriovoracaceae bacterium | reverse complement strand
TCTTATTGATCACCACAATTTCTGGAAAACTGAGGAGCTCTTCATTAAACTTTCTGAGTTCTTCTCTAATCACTGTATAATTCTGTATGAGCCTTTCATTTGCAGCCTCACCTGCTTCTAAAATCTCAGAGCCATCCAAAAGATGAATAAAAACTCGTGTTCTTTCGATGTGTTTTAAAAACCGATGACCCAAGCCTATTCCCTGTGAAGCTCCTTCGATTAGACCCGGGATATCAGCCAAAACAAAGCTAGGGTGTTCCGGGACGGAGACTACTCCCAAGCAAGGAGTGAGAGTCGTAAAAGGATAGTCCGCGATTTTTGGATGGGCCGCGCTCACTTTCGAAATAAAAGTAGATTTTCCAGCATTTGGAAATCCCACAAGGGCTGCGTCTGCTAAAAGCTTGAGCTCTAATCTCAGTTCTTTGCGCTCCCCCTCTTCCCCATCTTGTGCAAATCTAGGGGTTTGAAAGGTCGAAGTTGCGAAGTGTGCGTTGCCCTTGCCTCCTCTGCCCCCGGCACAGGCTAACCATTCCTGCCCGTCACTGATAAAATCGAGCAATATCTCCCCGGTGTTCAGATCTTTGATCACAGTTCCGACTGGAACACGAATTTCAATAGACTCCCCATCTCTTCCGGCTTTATTGCATCCAGATCCATGACCGCCTCGTGGGGCCTTGTATTCTCGTTTAAAACGAAAATCTTGGAGTGTTCCAAGCTGAGCAGAGGCTATAAAGGTGATGTCTCCCCCCTTACCTCCGTCTCCACCGTCAGGACCTCCTCGTGTGATGAATTTTTCTCGATGCAAGCTGACGGCTCCTGCCCCCCCGTGTCCCGCTTGTAGAGTGATCTTCGCTTCGTCTATAAAACGCATAAAAAATTCCTTTAGTCTCAGGGCCTACACTTTGGCATGAGCGGGTCCGTTATAAGCGGGCCAATAATTACACATACGCTATGGAATTGAAAGTGAATTATGCTGCTGCAGCGGCAGGATAGACTGAGACTTGTCTTCGCTTGCGATCGTAATATTCAAACTTGATTACACCTGGAATCATTGAATAGAGTGTAAAGTCTCGACCCAGTCCCACATTTCTTCCTGGATGAATGCGTGTACCCACCTGCCTCACAATAATTTCTCCTGCGTTGACCATTTGGCCCCCATAGCGTTTCACCCCACGCATTTTGGGATTGCTGTCTCTTCCGTTTCTCGAGCTTCCGCCTGCTTTTTTATGTGCCATGGTTTAGATCCTTTTTTCTTCAGTATTTTTCTTCGAAATAGTGGCTGGTTTTCTCAAATATTTGTTTGTGGAAGCAGGCCCTTTGGGTGTCAGAGAGGTGTGAAAGCGCTCTAATTTCGCTTTTTTGTCCTCAGCAGAGAGTTCTACTTTTTCTCCTGCACCGTTGTCCAGATGAGTAACCAAAAGCTGTGTTAAATACTGACGATGCCCCTGCGTTCTTCGATATTGTTTGCGACGTTTCATTTTGATGATCAGGATTTTTTCGCCTCTGCCTTGTCCCACAATTTCTGCAGAAACCTGGGCCCCTGAAAGGAGAGGTTTTCCTAGCCAAATTTGCGAGTTTTGCTCACTGGGTTTGCTGACCATGAGAACTTGGTCGAATCGAATAGAGGTGCCTTCAGCTCCCTCTAGCTTTTCAATCTCAATGAAATCACCTGGTTGCACCCGATATTGTTTTCCGCCGGTCTCAATAATTGCGTACATAATCGACGCAAGTTGCCTGAAAGTCTGAGCCAAGTCAAGGGCTTATCTCTTGAGTATTTTATATTGCAATGCGTTAGTATTGTGTATTACAATTGACTTAACTGGTCTAATTTGTTGCACGTATGAGGAGAATAGGCAATGCTTTCAATAAGATTAATGATCAAACAGAAATTGCTCCATAAAACTGGGATTTGCTTCCTGTTTGGGGTGTCCGTATTAGTGACGGTGGCCCTTTTGGAAAGTCAGTTTCATTAGCCCGTCACCATCTCACTTGTAAAAGCGTTGGGAAGGAGTTCTTGTAGTGTGGTGGTGTGCATCTCTCCCTTTAGGTTTGCAAAGTGAACTTGCATATTTTTCCCAAATTCCACAAGGACTTGTCTGCACATCCCACAGGGAGGCCAGGGAGGAGTGGAGTCAGTCATGACTAAAATTTCTTCTATTTCAATTTTACCACACGAAGAAATCGCGTTCTGTATGGCCACCCTTTCTGCACAAATCGTTGCACCATAAGATGAATTTTCCACGTTACATCCTGAAAAAATCTTGCCCTCTTTAGTGCGAAGTGCTGCTCCAACGGCGTGTTTGCTATAAGGACAGTAGGCATTGTTACGAGCTCTGGTTGCTGCTTGGGTCAACTCTATAAGACCAGGAGATTTTTTCATAATCCCTCCTTATTCGGGCGGTGGACTAGTTTAGGAATGGCATTTTCTAAAAGTTCAGTGAGTTTTTTTGCACTCATTTTAGAAGTTTCCATGACTTCCTGGTGTGTGAGTTTTTGCGTGCTAAGCCCTGCTGCCAAATTTGTGATACAGCTAATGCCCGCCACTCTAACACCCAGATGATTGGCAGCAATGGACTCTGGAACTGTGGACATTCCCACAGCATCTGCTCCCAACGTTCTGAGCATTTTTATTTCAGCTGGGGTCTCATAGGTGGGGCCCAAGAGTCCTGCATACACTCCGCGGTGGAGGAGTAGGCCGGTTTCTTTTGCAGAGTTTATAAGCGCTTCAACACAGGTTTTACTATAAGCTTCTGAGAGATCTGGAAACCGAGGTCCCAGATGCGCCACTTGAGAGCCGCGCAGGGGATTATCTCCCATGAGATTGAGATGATCTTCGATGACCATCAAGTCTCCCGGACGGAATCGAGTGTTTACTCCACCAGCAGCATTGGTCAGAATCAATGTTTGTATGCCCAATCCACAAATCATTCGGGTGGGAAAAACCACATCTTCCATGGGGTAACCTTCGTAAAAATGAAAACGGCCTTGGAGGCAGGCGATTGAAATCCCACGAAAGCTTCCCAAAATCATTTTTCCCGCATGACCCTCGATAGATGTCCCGTGAAAATGCGGGATTTCAGTGTAGGGGATGACGACTTGATTTTCTATTTTTTCAGCAAAAGATCCCAAGCCCGAACCTAGGATAATGCCGACCTCGGGTTCAATGGAGCTATTGTTTTTAATGGATTGTACTGCCTCTTTTATTTTTTGATAGATAGGTATTTGCATAATTTTAATTTTTAAAATGTCTCTAAAATCAGTTTTGGGACAGGCTTTTTTGCACCATTGATTTCAATCGCTTGATAAAAAACAGATTCGATTGCATCCAAATCCGCTTTTTCGGGCGAATGAACAGTGACCAACGGGTCACCGATGTTCACCTTAGCTCCCAGTTTTTTATGAAAAACAAGTCCCACACTCGGATCAATAGAGTCCGTTGTTTTTTTCCTTCCCCCTCCCAGTTCGATCAAAATATGTCCCATCGTTTCGGTTTGAATTTGAGTAATATACCCCCTTTTTTTCGCTTTTAATACATGAGTTCTTGGAGATATTGGAAGTTTCTTTAGGTCCAAAATCTGTTCTAATTTCCCGCCTTGCTCCTGAACTAAAGATTGAAACACTTTCCATGCACTTCCATCGGCAAGCTTACTAAATGCAAGTTTCCTTCCCTCGGTGATATTTTTTGTAATACCTCCAAGTTCAAGCATATGAGCACAGAGTTGAATGGTCAGTTCCTTCAGATCTCCTGAACTCATATCAGGGCGGTCACTTTTTTCATTTCGCAGAAGCTCAATAGCCTCTTTCATTTCCAAGGAGTTTCCAACGGCATAGCCTAGGGGTTGGTTCATTTGAGTGAGGACTGCGCGGCAAGGCAAGCCCATTTTCTTTCCGACTTGGAGTAATGAATTTGCCAATTTCTTGCCTTGTTCTTTAGATTTCATAAAAGCGCCATTGCCGATTTTGACATCTAGAACGAGCGAGCGAGTACCCTCTGCCAGTTTTTTCGATAAAATAGAAGCTGTAATGAGAGGGATGCATTCTACCGTTCCAGTGACATCTCTTAAGGCATAGAGTTTCTTATCAGCAGGAACTATTTTTTCACTCTGTCCAATCATTGCACACCCTGTGTGAGCGAGTACTTCTTCAAAACGGTGGCGCGAGAGATGGACGTCAAATCCAGAAATAGATTCGAGTTTGTCCAAAGTCCCACCGCTATGTCCAAGTCCTCTTCCGGACATCATTGGCACTTTCAGGCCACAAGCTGAGGCAAGTGGAGCTAAGATGTGTGAAACTTTATCACCCACACCTCCAGTAGAATGTTTATCTACTTTTGGCCCCTGAATTTTTGTAAGGTCATATTTTTCACCGCTCTCCAAAAGAGCTCTGGTCAAAGAAACGGTCTCTTGGAGAGACATCCCTCTGAAAAAAACAGCCATCAAAAAAGCACTGGCTTGATAATCCGCCACATCTCCGGTCATGAGTCCACGGATAAAGTTTTGAATTTCCTCTCCAGTGAGTTCCTTTCCGTC
>JAHFAB010000213.1 GCA_023250795.1 Bacteriovoracaceae bacterium | reverse complement strand
CGCAAAATAGAGGAGACTGTCAATCCATGCCTTCACGTACTTTGCCTGTTCTTTTAGCTATTGTTGTTCTCATTGGAATAGGGGGAAGTGTTTTTTATTTCAAAAATCACCCCTTGGAGCCTAGTGCCCCAGCCCCATCCACTGCTCCTTCACAGCAAACCATTAACTCACAGGAGACTCAACCTATGGCCTCACCCGCACCATCCTCAACACCCGATTTATCTGTAGATTCAAACGGCCTTTCGAAGGCTACAGTTGTTTTAAAAACTACCCAAGGTGTCATCCATTATAAGTTTTATCCAAACGAAGCACCCAAAACAGTGAAGAGAATGATCGAACTCATCCAACAAGGTTACTACAATGGGATCGTCTTTCACCGAGTTGTCCCAGGCTTTGTTGTTCAGGGAGGCGACCCGACTGGAACCGGAGCGGGTGGAAGCGGAACTAAGCTGAAAGCCGAGTTTAACGATCGCCACCACGTCGAAGGCACCTTGGCCATGGCTAGAACACAAGACCCTGATTCTGCTGATTCTCAATTTTATATTGCACTTGCAACCATCCCTCACTTAGACCACTCCTACACTGTTTTTGGGCAAGTGATTGACGGAATGGATGTTGTCAGAAAACTCCAAATAGGGGACAAAATGACTAGCGTGGGAATTGAGTGATCTACTGAATTTCTTTTTTATTCTTATCTTGTAGAACAATACCAGCTTCTTGGAGGGTTTTTGCGGCGCGTTCGCTTTTAGTTCTCTGCCAAAGATCATAGAGCCTGAGCAAATCCTTCTCAGAACGTGGAGTGGTTTTTTCACTCACTTGAGCTAGGACCTCCACAAAATTTGGAAACTTATTGGATAATTCGGAATAGAGCGAACGCAAAACTTCTTCTTCAGACCTCTCGGCAACTTGTTGATAAGCAGTTCCTCCCACATCGATATAATAATCCACATCAACTAATTTTCTGTTTAAACTATCCTGAAAAAAACCAGCAACGTAAAGTGAAACATCGCCTAAGTGCCTAAAAAGCAAACTCTGATCCTCAGCTTTGGGCTGTTCGAGGGCTTCTTTGAGCAAAATCGCGAGAGATTCTTCCCGATAATTCCCATCTGCATCTCTCATGTACAACCGATCAGTAGTAATAAACTGATTGAGTAGATTAACGAGATAAAACTCCGTCTCTGGGCGAATCGAAATGGGGTGTTGACCTAGTGCAGAAGTGACAAGCTCATGAAAATAGGCTTGAGGTTGGAGAACCAAGGTCAAGCCTGACTTCTGGTTCATCTTTCTATATTAAGCTTTTTTAATAGTTTCGTCAAAAAAGAGAAATTTAGAGTGTGTGAAAAATGACACTCTACGTGATTTATTGAACTTCGTTGAACACATGAATAGCGTCAAAAATCCCGCCCCGAATCATCGAAACCGCAATGGCTGCTAATAGAAGTGCTGCGATTTTTGAAATCACCACAGTCCCATCTTTGCCGATCCAATGAGTGACCTTTTCTGATTTTCGGAGCAAAAACCAGCCCAACAAATAATTACTCACAAGCGCCAAAAGAGTGATCGTGTAACCAAAGAAACCGACCTGTAAAATCAGAGTGGTCAAAACCCCTGGACCCGTAATCAATGGAACAGCGAGTGGAACGACCCCCGTATTTCCAGACTGGTGTCGTAAGGTTTCTGGTCCCCCCAACAAGTCAGCTAAAGAAACTAAAAGTAAGACCAAACCTCCAGCCACTTTGAAATCAAAAACGGTAATCCCAATAAAGTGAAAAATGGAGCTCCCCAAAAATACAAAGACAAGAGCTACTATGAACGCGACAAGCATGGATGTGTTGACCACATCACGTCGCGCGGTCTCTGACATTTTCTGTGTAAGTCCAAGATACAGTGGCAAAATGCCAACAATATCGAGCGCCACAAAAACTGCGGTAAAGGAGAGTAAAAATTCTTTGAACATCACTTTATCGTATCACACGGGGTAGGGCGGGAGACAATAGAAACTAGGTTTAGTATTTTATTTAAAAAACCAACCACTTCCTAAAATTAGAGGTCGTTACGGCGTGAGCACACATCCGTGTGCCTCTTGGTCGCCCTCCAGGCGACACGCTTTTAACTTGTAACGACCTCTAATTTTAGGAAGTGGTTGGTTTTTTAAATAAAATACTAAACCTAGTTTCTATTGTCTCCCGCCCTACCCCACCACACTCGTCACTTGATAAGGCTCCACCAAGTATTTCTGACAAACGGACTGTATGTCCTTACTCTTCACTCCTTGGATTTTTTTCTGGACCTCTAGGTCCTCGGTTAACGGAATCCCGTAAACTCCCTGCATGCTATAATGAGCCGCTAGCGAAGAATCGCTCTGGAGCTCCATCGCCCGTCTCCCCAAGTAAAACTCCTTTGCTCTTTGCATTTCTTTTTCTGTTGGGCCTTTTGAAGCTAAATTCTCCAAAACTTTTCGAATGCCAGCTTGTGCCTCTTCGCGTTTAAGAGGAGCGCAGGCAATGTAAGTCCCAAGATAGCCTCTTTCGATTCCTTCGAAACTCATCGGCGAGACTGTATAAGCCAAGCTTTTCTTCTCTCGGAGCTCAATAAACAATCTTCCGCTTTGTCCACCGAGAATATTTTGTAAAATCCTGATCGCATAACGATCCTGAGAAAGAATTTGTGAACCAAATCCACCCACTAAAATATGAAGTTGCTCACGTTTGAGAAGTTTTTCTACCCACCTGGGGGCTTTGAGCAGGGTTTCTTCTTTTATTTTTTCTGTAAGTGCTTTGAAATTCAATTTGGATCGATTTTTTTTGAAAACTTCATCCAACCCATCTAACCAACTCATGAGTTTCGTCCGAGGAATAGCACCTACCACTGAGATCACCAAACGTTCAGGATGAACCCAATTGTCGTGAAGAGACTGAAGCGCCTCTCTTGAAATATTTCCCACACTTTCCTGAGAACCCGTCACCCATGAACCGTAGGGATGATTTTCAAAAAGAGTTTCCAAAAAAAGTTTCATACAAAGTTGAGAAGAGTGATCTTCGATTGCTAAAATTTCGTCGAGCACCACACGTCTAGAATGCTCTACCTCGTCGGAAGGAAAAATAGGGTCTGTCAAAACTTCCGAAAAAAGAGAAGACAACCTCTCCCAATCTCTGGCTAGCCCCGTGAGCTGCAAACCGGCACTATTTCTCCCAGAAAAACCGTCTAAACTCGCAGCTGATCCCTCAACAATCGAAGCAATCGCCCGAGAATCTTTTTGGCTGGTCCCCTTCGCCCAGGCCATAGACATCATATTGCTGCTACCCAAAATCCCCTGAGGTTCAAGCCTAATCCCGCCCAGGACTGAAGAGTGAATACTAAAAACATGGGACATGGGATTTTCGCGATAAATCACTTTGATTCCTGAAGAACTTGTCATTACCTCTGGCTGTAAAGAAATGCGGTCCTGCTTGAGAATCATCGGATTTTTTGCTTCGGTTTGGCCTAATATTTGGCGGCTCTTTTGCTCAATAGGGGCTAAGTCAAAATTCTCAGTATTTTTAGAAACTAAAAAAGCTCCGCTCATTCTCTCGGTCACCAAATATTGTTTTGCTATTTCCTGAATTTTCTGAACATCCACTTTTTTTAGATCTTCCAAATACCTTTGATCAAAACTCAAATCGCCTAAAACAAATTTTAGAAAACCAAGTCGACTGGCCATTCCATCTGCCGTTTGAGTCGAGTAAAGCCTCTCACTTTCGGCGCTCACTATCACTCTCGAAAGTTCTTCAGAAGTGGGGGCTTCTTCCTTCATTTTTTTAAACTCTAAAAACATCTCGTCTGTAATTGAATCTAACTTATCCACACTCTCAGTCTCAGCCTGGAAAAACATCATCCCTGGATCTTTGGGAACATAAAGTCCTCCACTCACATGAGTCACCAAAGAAGTTTTGTAAAATAATTTTTGATAAAGCCGAGAAAGCTCACCCATGGATAAAATCCCGGACAGAAGATCGAGGGCTGGAATATCCTCATGACGCAACTCAGGTACGCGAAACGAAAAAGAGACTGAAGGAGTTTTCACATCAAAACTTCTTTTTACTAAAGCCGGCTTTGTGCGAAAAGCAGGTTCAGACCTTCTCCCAGGGGACACAGAGTCTTTATGAGAATGAGGTTTAGGCGGTAAAGAAGATCCAAAGTTTTTTTCTAAAATTTTCAGAATGTTCTTTTTTCTCGAACTCTTGAGATCTCCCAAGGGCCCCACTAAAACCAAACCCATCTTATTGGAAACATAATTTCTACGATAAAAAGTCTCCAAATTTTGCACAGTAGCTGCTTTGAGCGTCTTTGTGTAACCAATGACGGGCTTGCCATAAGGGTGTTTGCTATAAGTTGCTGAAAAAAGAGATTGAAAAAGCTGCCGACTCGGAGAATCTTCGTTTTTTCTCAACTCTTCGAGAATTACTTCTCTTTCACGAGTAAAATCTTCTTTGAGAAATTTCTGAGGTCTGCCCATCTCAGAAAATACAGTAAGAATTTTTTCCCAATGCTGT
>JAHFAB010000212.1 GCA_023250795.1 Bacteriovoracaceae bacterium | reverse complement strand
CCACCCTGTCCGCTCCCCCTACTCTTTTGGCTCACTCGGTGCATCAATTAGGAAAATGGATCCGCTCAGAAACAGCTCCGGGCGCTCTCCCCTTAGGCATCCACCTGGAAGGCCCCTTTATTTCTCACGAAAAATGTGGCGCACACCCACGAAGCTCAATCCGCCCCTTTGACGGGAGAGAACTCGAAAATCTTTGGGAAAAAAGCCTTGGAACACTGAAAATCATCACTCTGGCCCCGGAAATTCTCACTCCTTTGCAATGCAACCGGCTCATCCGATGGGCCGCTCAAAGAAAAGTCCGATTGTCGATAGGACACTCCCACGCCGATGCGAAAACAGCAGAGAGTGCTTTTGGCAAGGGCTTTTCCGGAGTCACCCATGCCTGGAACGCCCTCTCCTTTCACCACCGCCACCCTGGGGTAATGGAGGCTGCTCTATCAGACCCCAAAATCTACCTGGAGCTCATTATCGATCTGAAACATGTTTCATCCCAAGTCGTAGAGATCACCCGAAAGCTCCACCCCAAAAATCTCTGCTTTATTTCAGACTGCACACCGGCCGCTTGCACTTCCCTGGGCAGCTGGCACCCTTTTGGGCCACTCAAAGTCAGATGCTCCAATGGAGCGAGTCGCTTAAAAAACGGAGACTTAGCAGGAGGCGGGATGCTCCTCACCCAAGCCTATTGTAAGTGGATTGACGCCGAATCCAAAAGGCTCGGCATCCCTCCCATGGCTCTCCTGAAAGAAACCCTGCCCCATCTCACCACGGACCCTCTTCGAGCGATTGGGGTTCCGGCCATTTTGAATAGGAAGATCCGCTGGTCCCTGAACTCCAAAACTCAAGTCCAAATCTCTATTGACTCCCCCTAGTGCCCCGGCTAATGTCGGCTGCTTTATATGAAAATCTATCTGCATGAAATTAAAGAACAAGAAACTCATCTCGAGTTCACGGAGAGTGAGAAATGGGTTTCGGAAGCTGTCTCACGTTTAGATGAGGCCGACGCAGTTCAGCCCAAAAAAAATCGTCCCGTTGACGCTTCTTTCTCCATACGCAAGATAGACGAAGTGGTCTTAGTTTCTGGAAAGGTTGACACGCACCTCAACTTGGTTTGCAGCCGTTGCGCAAATCCCTTCTCCTTTGCGAATAACCCTCGATTTTCCGCTCTTTTCTGCAAGGATCCAGATATGGCAGGAATCGCTCACCTTCCCAGTGCTCAGGCTAAGCCCGTCGGACAAAACCATGGATTTGCGAGACACGCTCACAATTTTGATGAAGATGCTGAGGAATCCACCGGGAACGAATCAGGAAAAGACATTGACATTACTTACATTGCAGCGGATTTTATTGACCTAGCTGAGATCATGGCAGAGCAATTGCTTTTGCAGATCCCGTTTCAACCGCTCTGTAAGGAAGAGTGTTTGGGAATTTGCTCTCATTGTGGAGCAGATTTGAACATCGGCCGCTGCGCTTGTGCAAAAACAGTGAAAGCAAAGCCACTGGCCGTTTTGAGGAATTTGAAATTTTAGAGGAGATGAGAATATGGCAGTACCTAAGAAAAAAGTATCCCGCAGTCGAAGAAATATGCGCCGGTTTGCAAGTGGAAATCGATTAGATGTGCCCACCACCGTCACCTGTCCTTCTTGTCATGAGCCTAAACGTCCACACTGTGTTTGTGCCTGTGGTTTTTATAATAATAAACAAGTGCTCAACACGAGAAAAGTCGCACGACAAGTGAAACAGGCTGAAACAAATTAAATTTAAAATAAAACAATGCCCAAACTCATATTGGATGTGATGGGAGGTGATTATGCCCCTCAAGCAAATCTCGATGGAGCGCTCCAGGCACTCCCCTCTCTCGAAGACGAATTGGTTCTAGTTGCAGATAAAGAGGCAATCAAACCTTTTCTTTCGAAACTCCGCTATAGAGCTTTGGACCAAGCCCTTAAACAAGGTTATTATAAAAACTGTAAAATTAGCTTACTGCATGCAGCTGAAACGATTGATATGGCGGATTCCATCCGCGCAATCCGCAGTAAGCCAGGAGCTTCAATCAATGTGGGGTGCCGATTGGCTGCAAAAGACTGGAAAGAAAAAACACCCTCTGCTTTCATCAGCGCTGGGCATTCGGGTGCTATGATGGCTTCTGCTCTCCTCAATATGGGGAGACTGCCAGGAATAGAGAGACCTGCCATTGCAGTAAAGTTGCCCACACTCAGCACAGACGGATGCATCATTTTAGATGTTGGAGCCAATGTAGATTGTAAGCCGGAACACTTGAGAGACTTTGCTATGATGGGAGCTGAGTTTGCCAAAGTCGAAAGACAGAACCCCGCACTTCCCAAAGTCGCTCTCCTCTCCAATGGTGAAGAACTCTCCAAAGGAAACGAGCTCACCCGAGCCGCTCTCGCGCTCATCAAAGACAACCCCTGTTTTAATGGTAAGAACGCGATCGGAAATTTTATTGGTTATTCTGAAGGAAAAGATTTTTTCAAGGGTTCAGTCGATGTCGTGGTGGCTGACGGATTTGTGGGTAATGTCGTTCTAAAATCCATCGAAGGTTTGGGCTCAGCAGTCACAAGTATTCTGAAAAAAGAGGCCAAAAGAAACCCCATCAGCACTTTGGGCTTTATCCTCTCGGCCAGTGTGTTTACCCAACTCAAAAGGAAACTCGATTATGCAGAATACGGCGCCGCACCTCTTCTTGGAGTTTCTGGATACGCCTTTATTTGTCATGGGAGAAGTAATGGAAAAGCGATTAAAAATGCACTACTCAGAAGTGAGGCCGCTCTAAAAAGTAAGTATATTGAGAATTTGGAAACAGCACTCAAAAAACACTTTGAATCAAAAACAGAGGAACCTCAATCATGACCACCCCCTTTGCCGCTCAAGTGACCGGGACTGGATCTGCATTTCCTGAAAAACGGGTAACTAATACAGATCTTTCCAAATATGTCGAAACTACTGACGAGTGGATCCGCGAAAGAACAGGCATCGTGGAGAGAAGAATTTCTAATCTACAAAATCCGGCCGAACACAATTCCTCACTCGGATATGCTGCTTCGCAACGCGCACTCGAGATGGCCGGTAAGACAGCTAAAGAAATCGACGCCATTCTTTACGCCACTTGTTCACCCGACACACTCCTGCCTTCGACTGGCTGCTGGCTCCAGCTAAAATTAGGAGCCACTCAAGCCTGGGCTCTAGATCTCAACGCCGCCTGTTCTGGTTTCATCTATGGACTTTCTATAGCAGATCAATTTATTAAGTCCGGACAAGCCAAAACCGTTCTAGTCGTTGGATCAGAAGTCCTCAGTTCCTTTGTCAATTGGAGCGATAGAAGTTCGTGCATTCTTTTTGGAGACGGAGCGGGCGCTGCGGTTGTCGAACAAGTTCCAGCCGATTCCCCAAGACGCATTCTCTCAAGCCATTTGAGAACCGATGGAACTCTCTGGGAACTTTTTCACACCCCCGCCGGAGGCTCAACGATGCCAGTCTCCCCCGAGGCTTCGGAAAAAAAATTAGATAAAATGAAAATGAAGGGAAAAGAAATCTACAAAGTCGCTGTAAAAACTCTCGCTGATTTTGCCATCGAAGCAATCGAAGCCAATGGGCTTAAGCCCGAAGAGATTGACTGGTTTATCCCCCATCAAGCCAATCTGAGAATCATCGAAGCGGTTGCAAAACGCCTAGGCTTTCCCATGGACAAAGTCCTTGTCAATATTGACCGTTATGGAAATACCTCAGCAGCCACCGTGCCCTCAGCTCTAGACGAAGCAGTTCGAGATGGCCGAATACGCCCTGGCCACACATTGCTCATGGATGTTTTCGGCGCAGGCCTCACCTACGGGAGCTTGGTCCTCAGATGGTAGCAGCACTTTTTCCAGGACAAGGCTCCCAACATGTAGGAATGGGCAAAAGTCTTTACGAAAACTTCCCTCTTGTGCGCGAGATTTTCGAAGAAGCTTCGGACGCAAGCCATCTCAATCTAAAAAAACTCAGCTTTGATGGATCCGAATCTGATCTCACACGCACAGAAAACACACAGCCCTGCTTGCTCACTGCTTCTGTCGCTGCGTACCGAATCACTGAAAAAGAGTTTGGATTTTCACCCCAGATTGTTGCAGGACACTCTCTTGGAGAATATTCTGCTCTCGTAGCGGCTGGAGGTTTGAGCTTGGGCACTGCTGCCCGTTTTGTGAGAGCCAGAGGACAGGCCATGCAAGAGGCAGTTCCTCTGGGCACTGGAGCAATGGCCGCGGTGATTGGGCTCGAAGATGAAACAGTGCATCTCTTGTGTGAGAAATCCACGGAGCTTGCAAAAGCTAAGTCGTTCGAAAACGCTCTTGTCACCCCCGCGAACTACAATGCTCCCGGACAGCTCGTCATCGCAGGAACGACGGAGGCAGTGCAAGAAGCGCTTGCTCTGATAAAAACAGATCCTGCATTTTCAGGAGGGAAAGCCCTACTCCTGCCAGTCAGCGCTCCCTTTCATTGCAAACTCATGGAACCTGCTCGGGAAAAAATGGAAGATCTTTTTGCCAAAGCACCTCACAACGAAAAACCTAAAACCTTAAAATGTCCCTACATCCC
>JAHFAB010000211.1:3226-4600 GCA_023250795.1 Bacteriovoracaceae bacterium | reverse complement strand
ACATAGGTTTATAAAATCTGCGAGAGAGAAATGATGACTTATTTTGAATCTTTTTTATATGGCGCGGTACAGGGAGTTACGGAGTACCTTCCTGTTAGCAGTTCAGCTCACCTCATCTTGCTTCCGAGATTTTTAGGGACAAAGGACCCCGGTCTCACATTTGATGTTTTTTTACACTTTGGAACTTTATTGGCTACCTTGCTCTATTTCTGGCGCGAGTGGTGGGGGATTGTGAAGCCACACTCAGGTTTCCGAGAAGCTGTTTCTTGGAAGTATATCGTCTTAGCTACGATCCCAGCATTGGTGATGGGTGGTCTTTTTCATCATTGGATTGAGACGCTATTACGTGGAAATCTATGGATGTGCACAACTATTGCAGTGGGTGGCCTTTCTTTATTTGCGGCAGATTATTTGAGCAAAAATAAAAGAGAATTAGACGTAATGCGTCATAGAGACGCTCTTTGGATTGGTTTTATCCAGTGTTTGGCATTGATGCCAGGATTTTCGCGCTCTGGGTCAACAATGATGGGAGCAAGGCTTTTAGGTTTTGATCGAAATTCGGCAGCTCGTTTTTCATTTTTAATCTCTGCACCTGTCACTCTCGCAGCTATTGTTTTTGAAATGAGGCATTGGAGAGAGCTTTTTTTAGGCGATATTCCCTTAGACCATCTCTTGATTGCCGGATTTAGTTCGTTTGTGTTTGGATGCATTGCAATAGGCGGGCTTTTGCGACTCTTAAGACGCTTTGGTTTTTTAAGTTTTGCTGTTTATCGCGTGACTTTGGCAATAGTGATTTTTAAAGTCCTAGGTCCTTCATGATTTGAGACCAAACCGCCTGGCTGTTTCTCGGATGATTCTCCCCACTTCCTTGGGGTCATCCGTGAGTTGAATGAGATCCAAATCCTCCTCATTGATTGCTCCACTTTTAGCGAGTGAGTTTTTTAGCCAGTGGATAAAGTCTTTCCAATATTCTTTTCCGACTAAAATCACAGGAAAATCATGGAGTTTTCCCGTTTGAATCAAAGTGAGCGCTTCCGTCATTTCATCCAAGGTTCCAAACCCTCCAGGCAAAATGACGAAGGCATAAGAGTATTTGATGAGCATCACTTTTCTTACGAAAAAATAATAAAAGGTTACCACTTTATTGAGGTAAGGATTCGGTTTTTGTTCATGAGGGAGAATAATATTGCAGCCCAAGTTATAGCCCCCTGCTTCACTTGCGCCTCGATTCGCGGCTTCCATGATTCCAGGGCCTCCCCCTGTGATAACGGTAAACCCTTCGTGTGCGATGACTGCGCCTATTTGTCTGGCGAGCTGGTAATATGGGTGTGTTTCTTCTCTGAAACGCGCTGAGCCAAAAACGGTAATTGCAGG
>JAHFAB010000211.1:0-3216 GCA_023250795.1 Bacteriovoracaceae bacterium | reverse complement strand
TTCCCGCGAGAAAATGCGCTTCGCCTTTAAGAAGTAGGCTTTTTTGAGACATCATTTACTATTTATCCTAATAATCCGATAAAACAAGTATGATTTCAGCTCGAACTCAACGCAATGCGCAGCAGAAAAATCCAGATTTGGCTCGGGATCTGATCCAGGATTTTCAGGACTGTCAGTGGCGAAGCACTCGCCTCAAAATCATCCGTGATTTATCTCTGAATCCTACGCAACGGGGGCTAGAGTTTTTGTTTCAAGTGGCTCGCAAAGTGGACGATCTCCCTTTCTCTGAGGCCGCGATTTGGTCATTGGGGCAATCGCACCACGTTCATGCAGCTCGATTTTTAGCCTGCTTTTATCGGTTTTCACCCGAGACTTTGAAGCCAGCAGTCGTAGCGGCACTTGGGCAGATCCCAGATCGCTCGTGTTTGTCTGAGTTTATGGCAGAGTTACCTCATGCTGTTGAGAAAGAGGATTTTCTACTTGTCAGAAACTTATTGCTTACATTGGGCGAGATAAAGGCGCGCGAGGCATCTCCTTGGTTCATAAAAACGATGGAGACTGCAGAAAGTTCAGATCTGAAACTCAGTGCTTTGATTTCCTTAGGCAAAGTGGAAAGGGATCCGGCTCTTTTAGATCGATTCGAAGAAGTTTTTCGAGAAAATCTTTTAGAATATCAGCTTTTTTCGAGTGTAAAACAGCAAATACAATTTAGATCTCAATGGAAGTTAGAGGACTATCTCCAGCGGGTTTTTGAAAGCGTATTTTTTCATCGGACTTTGCCCTATGAACTCAATCATTTTGACCCAAGAGATGTGAAAGAGGGGCTGAAGCTTTTTGAGGGTCCCCAGTATTTTCAGAGACTTTGTCTGGCTCTTTCAAAACTGAGTTTTCCTGGACTCTCGGATTGGTATCAGGAGTTTTTCAAGTTTGATCAACTGACTTCTGAACAAATGGGATGGGTGCTAGAAAGCGTTTCGTCACACACCACGGATGAGATGAAACCCCTGTTGGAAAAAATCCGGGATTTTACCTTTCGCAGTTCGGACGAAAGTTTGTTCAAAAAATGGACTCAAGCCCTCGCTCTTTCTTTGCCCTCTGCGGATCAGATTTTTGCTGAAATGGTATCTCAGAACTTTTTTAAACAAATGACTTCTTCTCAGAAAATAATATTTCTAAACTCAATTGCTGATTTTGGACTCAGTGTTCAGGTGGATTCTGAAAGAATTAAAAAATTAGATAGAGTTTTGAGCGAAGTGCTTCAGACAGAAACCGATGCGTCGGTTTTAGGACGTGCTCTACGAGTGGCGGGAGATTTAGGCATCCAATCCAAAAAAATATTTGAATTCGCCAAATCTAAAATTTTAGAAAACCCACTCAGTGCTTCTTGTGTTCGTTATTTTGAACTCATTGGGAATGAACCAGCTCTAGTGAGTTTAGATAAACTCTTAGAAGACCCAGAACTCAGCGCAGCTCACGCTCCGGGTTTACTCAAAGCCTTTACAGCTCAGCGTTCACTTCCACAGAGTGCACCTTTGCTAGATTCTTTTTTGGAAAAATCTCTTACAAACTTAAACTGCTTGAGTGCCCTGCAGCTTTTATCAAAACATCCCAGAAAAGGATTTCTGCCCGCGGTTTTAAAAGTTTTAGGCACAGACAAACTCCTCACGTTGCATGCAATCGTTGCACTGAGGGGCTATTCGGACGAATCAGTTGCAGATCACTTGGCACCCTTTTTACTCGATGAAAACAGCATCGTTCAGGGCCGCACCTTAGATACGTTGCTTGGCCTACCCGGAATTCGTGCGAAGCGGTTAGTGATTGATTTTCTAAGCGCTCATGCCGAAAACGAGGAGATTTGTGAGAAAATCATTCGGTGTTTGATCCCTCCTGAAACTACAAGTGATTATTTCACAGATGTGATTGATTCTGTTTTGCAGTGTTTTAAAACTCATCCCATGCGAGATGGACTATTATCGCTCAAAGAAAAAATAGGGGAGGGGAGTGCCGGGCAGGGAGGGGATTTATTCAAAAAAGGGTCTCTGAAGGGGCCGGTAAAAGGTAAAGACACTGCTGCTCTTGATCATGAACTCATGAAGAATCTCAAAGCCTATTCGAGCTATGACGAGGGAATCCAAGCCGCACTCAGATCAGCTGAGATGCCCATACAGCATCCGAACATCTATGACGAATATGTCGATAAATCAGCCTCTGTTTTGGGCTATTGTAAAGCGACCGATATGGTTTTAGATCGAGAGTTTGGGAAAAAACGTCTTTTGCCAAAACTAGAAAACGATCTTCATACTTTTCAAAACATTCTTTACTTGGTGGGATTAAACGATCCTTCGCCCAACGCCGAAAGAGTGTTGTCCCAGCTTGGCATCGGCAGAGAGCACTTTTCGGGTGCGTCTTTTCCCTTACATAAGACATTGCTCATTAGTCAGGGGATATTGTCAGGTAGAATTCTCAACGAACATTTTAAAATTTTAGACGGACTGAGGGCTTGGGCAATCTTTATTTTGCTTTTTTGTCGACCCTTTAAGCCAGAGGGCGGTGTGAGAGAAATTAAGCCTCCCTTTGCCCTTCAGCAAATCAGCGGGGGAGAAATCGTGGTCTTGGCCAAGCGCCTGCTTGCTCTCCAAGACATTCGCAATCCAGCTGCCCACCGCCAAACTTTGCTTAAGTTTGTGGCGCTAGATGAAGTGAGAAAAGAAGTGTTTCAGTTGCTCAATCGATTTTCGGAGATGTTTTAGATCTACAAAAAATCCACCAAATCGGATAGCCTTTGAGGTAGGAGTTCGTCTATTGCTTCTGTCACATAACCTCGCTTTAGAAGTTCTTGTCTGGCTTCTTCGATATCCCAACGGGTGGATTCTCCAGAAGCCAAATCTGCAAGCATGGTTCTCACGTTTTTTGCGTCAGTGTGTGTTTTGAGCTTCATCCAAAGAGGGCCAAGATCAAAATGCATGCCTTTTTCAACAAGGCCTGAACCTAGCTCAATAATATCAGCTAGGTCTTTCACCCTTCGAATGGGGTCGTCCAAGTAAGCGGTCTTTTTGAGAGCCCAAACTCCAAAAGGATTAGGGAATGAAAGGTGAGGCATAATTTTATATGTTTCGAGTAGAGTAAAAGCGTACCCTTCGAAAGAAAAATCGGGACCTGCCCCCATTATTTTTGTAGCCTGAGATTCACTCACTTGATCAGAGGTCGGATGTGCAA
>JAHFAB010000210.1 GCA_023250795.1 Bacteriovoracaceae bacterium | reverse complement strand
GTGAATGTTTGTGGTTATTGACACATTCTAAGGTATTTCTAAAACCTATGGTCTTGGGGCAAGCAGTGGTGATTTAAGAACAGCTGTTTGGTTATTATAAATTTAGAATTTTGGATGAACCTACAGATTGGTGGAAAGAACTCGTTCATATAGAGAAAGAAATACCTGGCATTCGGGGAAATGAAATATTCGATGCTCGCATTGCTTTATGTCTGAAAGCACATAGTGTAAAACGAATCTACACCAGGGGTGCAGATTTTAGAAAATATAGTTTTTTAAAAATATTTGAACTGGCAGGAGTTTGAAATGGCTAAAAAAAAATCTAGAAACTCTTTCCCGCACTTAATCGGCGTCATCCACTTACTTCCGCTTGCAGGAGCTCCACGCGGGTACGGAGTTCATCCTGCAGAACTTTTGAGCCATGCAGCAGAGAGGGCTATCACAGAAGCAGGTGTTTTAGAAAAAGCTGGTTTTGAAGGTCTGATTTTAGAAAATTTTGGAGACATTCCGTTTTATAAAAGCGAAGTTCCTCCTGAAACGGTTGCCAGTTTATCCGTGATTGCCACAGCGGTCAGAGAGTCAGTTAAGATCCCAGTGGGGATTAATGTTCTGCGCAATGACGCATGTGCGGCTTTGGCGATTGCGGCAGTGACGGGATGTGATTTTATACGGGTCAATGTACTGAGTGGTGTGGTGGCTACTGACCAAGGCATGATTGAAGGCTGTGCGGCAGAGCTCATGCGAGAGAAAAATCGACTCGGTGCAGAAGTCGCGGTTTTAGCCGACGCGCATGTCAAACACGGGAAAATTCTCTCCAGCAAAAGTCTCTCTCAAAATATCGAAGACATCGCACTCAGAGCTCTAGCTGATGGAGTCATTATCACAGGAAATAAAACGGGAGAGCTCACGGATTTGGATCGATTACTAGAAGCCCATCAAAAATGCAAAGAGCTTGGCGTTCCTCTTTGGGTGGGTAGTGGTGTGAATCCTAGAAATGTATCTATAGTAAAAAGCAGATCAGATGGAATCATCGTGGGATCAGCGCTCAGAAAAGGGTGGAGGGCAGGGGCCTCTCTCGAACTAAAAAGAGTGAAAGAGTTCATACAAGCGTATAGCAAAAAGAAAAAATGAAATTTAATAAACTGATTCTTCAGAAATTTCGAAAAAAGTTAAGTCGGAAGTTTGATAGCCCCCAATATAATTTAAACAAAACTCTCACCCGGTTTAACGGGAAAATCCTAAACTGGCCGGTTCAAGGGCAAAAACCGTCTAAAATAAAGCCGGTTATTCCAACCATTCAGGCTCTTATCACCACAGAAACTCAGCCTGTCATTATACCTCTTCCTCCTTTACCAGCTGTATCTCAGCCCACTTTTATGACTACCGCCGAGCTCATTCAGCCAAACGAACCCCTGCAACACTGCATCGAGGGTTTCTTGCTCAATCAGCGATCACCTCACACGCAAAAAGCATATGGGAAAGACCTCAAAAGATTTATAAAATTTCTCCAAGTGAGAAAATACCAATACGGTTTAGAAAAACTCGATCGTAGAATTGTCATCACTTACAAAGACTCACTCCAGGCAGAGGGGCTGGAGCACTCGACCATCGACAGACATCTTGCAACGCTCAAGAGTTTTTTTGGGTGGCTTTACGGTGAAGAGTTGATTGCTAAAAACCCCGCCGAAGGAGTGAAGTTTCTCAATCCAAAACGACTTTCAAAAACCAATGGCTTTACTGACGAAGAGGTGAGGAAAATTCTCGAAATCCCAGATTTGCACATGCGTACAGGCTCACTTCATTATGCAGTTCTCATGGTTTTATTTTATTGTGGCCTGCGAAGATCTGAGCTTTGCTCTTTGCGAACCATCCATTTTGGAGAAGAGCGGACCCATCGAGTTCTCAAACTAAGAGGGAAGGGGAATACTGAAAGACTCATTGTGCTCATCCCACCTGTTTGGAACGCACTCAAACACTATTTTCTCATCACAAGAAAAAGTTTTGCAGAGGACCAGCACTTATTTACTCCTCTGAAAAATAATCGAACCAAAACCAAAGACCGACCTCTGGATCCATCATCGATTTTTTACATTGTCACTCGTTACGCTAAGTTAGCGGGAATCACTAAGCGAGTTTCCCCACACTCGTGTCGAGCAACGGCTATTTCAAATGCCAGAGATCACAATGTCCCTGATCGAGCGATCCAGGAGTTCGCCGGCTGGGCCTCTCCTGACATGATCACCCGCTATGACAAGCGCAAAGCGTCTTTGGAGCATTCGGCAGCCCATTCTATTTTTTATGGGAACGAGTCTAAGAAGAAAGTCCCTGAAGTGGCTGTAGGCAGCGGGATGAATGAGAAAGTGATAGAGGGTTTGTCTTAAAGTTTCCCTTATTATTTCTCGTTGCATTATACACATTTTTTAGTTAGAATGGTGTATAGGAGAGAATCCGATTTATGGGTAGAACTAATGTCGTGATTGATGACCGACTGATTGAACAGGTCATAGAGTTAACTGGTGCGAAATCCATACGGGAGGCTGTTGATATCTCACTGCGTCGTGTTGTAGATCAAGACTCCCTTCATAAGGCTCTTCGAAATGCAAAAGGGGTGCTGAAGTGGGAGGGTAACCTATCTCAATGGCGTAAGAGGCGTACTTGATTTTAGTCGATTCATCAGTGTGGATTAGTTATTTCCACGAGAGAGATTCACGCACGGCCGATCATCTGGATCGGTGTTTAGATCAGGGAAAAAACATTGCCACGCTCCCGCTGATCATCACAGAAGTTCTTTCAGGATTTAGAGAAGATAAAGACTTCAAAATAGCACACGGAATTCTCACAAAAGTTCCTATTATACCCATTGGTTTTGAAACATATATTCGTTCGGCTCAGCTCTATAGGAAATTAAGAAAAAAAGGGATCACTATCCAAAGCCCAATTGATTGCTTGATTGCGCAAGTGAGTATTGAGATGAACGCTTTCGTTTTTACTTTAGACAAAGATTTTCAAAAAATAAAAAGTGAGACTGCATTGCAATTGATGGAATGGAAATAATTATATTTGAAAGATACGACAAAAATGATTTAGATCGATCTAAGTCGTTTTTGTCGTATAAAATCTGTGCCTTACTGTTTTACAAAAGAATAAAAAATGAAATCAATGATAGTGAGTCTCTCTTTTATTGGGTTTTTATCGCCCTGTTTTGCAGGAACAATTAATTTGGTCGGAGGAGAAAGCATCACCCTAGAGTCAAATACAAAAACAACAAATCCTACATGCATCTCGGAAGGTACGGTAGTTTGTATGGAAATGTGTTTCAGAGGCCAGACGGCCAGTTGGTGCACGCAGGCATGCCAGTGAATTTGGTTTAGTGCCGTTACTTTCTTTTGTACAGCGAGTTTTTTTTAGCCAGTAGGGTAGGGGCTCGTGAACTTCACCCAGCTGAAGTTCTACGACCAAAAAAGTTTAGCCCTCTTCTAAAGCTCAGCGACATATTCATAACCAATTTGTTTTTGGTTTGAGTCCCGTTTCCTTGCAGTATTTTAAAAAAAGATTCATTAGCGTTTGATAAGGCAGCCCTTCTTTTTTGCTTAAAGATTTAAAATATTCAATAACATCTTGGTCAAAACGAATTGTAACTGATTTTTTTAAAAATTTGATATAAGGATTAGGTTGCCATTTTAATTTTTTAAGATCGTAATTATTTTTCATAAGCCCTCCTCATATTGCGTTCTTTCTCTTGCTGTTACACCTCTTGCACTAATAATTCGTATTACTTCTTCACTTTCTCTAAAGCAATGGACCACGAGTAACAGTCTATGCAACGTACTGTGACCGACCGCAATGAGTCTTGACTCGATTTCAGCATGACTTTGGTCAAGACTAACCATAGTCAACGGATCAAAAAATACAGTTTTTGCCTCTTCAAATGAAACACCATGTTTTTTGATGTTCCCCTGATTTTTGCTTTCATTCCATTTGAACTGCACAGCCTATATTGTACATATAATATACTTACAGTCAAGTTTTTTTATTTGAACCTTCTTTTGTACCTCGTACTTCTACCTAGTCCTAATTTCTCAATAAACCTGAGCTCAACCAGTCTGTTTAAGATTTGTTTGGCTGTAATAGAGGGAATTTTAAGTTGAGCTGACACAAGGCGATTAGAAATTTCTTCGGAGTGATCAAAAAGTGTCAAAGTTTTCTTCTGATTTTCAGACAGGAGGACTTCTTGGGGTGAGTTTTCAAGAAAAGTTTTGAGAATTTCAATTTGTTTAAGCATGCAGTCCAAGAAAAAATGAACCCACTTTGTGATCTTAGCTTTAGACGATTTTATATTTTTTTGTCCTTCTCGTAGAGCCAGATAATATTCAATCTTATTTTCCTCAATTAACTTTTCTAGAGAAGCATACGGCATGTAAGCATAACCTGCTTGAGCCAAAAGAAGATTGGTGAGTACTCGACTCAGTCTCCCATTGCCATCATGAAAAGGATGAATAGCTAGAAACTCTATAATAAAATTTGCGATTATCAGAAGGGGATGAAATGTCTGTTCCTTAAAACAGAGCTTCATCCATTCAAATAGTTCCCTCATCTCAAACCCTGTCAAATGAGGTTCCGT
>JAHFAB010000209.1:1929-4633 GCA_023250795.1 Bacteriovoracaceae bacterium | reverse complement strand
CGCACAGTGGAAGGGAGGGATTAATCTATTTAATCTAAATAAAAAAGAAAGCATGGATCTCTGGCCTCTTTTAGATTGGTCAAATTTCCTCATTTTTTCCGCATCTGGGCAAGAATTACAACAAGGGACCGGTAACATAAAAAGAAAAACCGCCACACACGAACACTTAGACGAGCTCGCGCAAAAAGGATTTCCAGCACCCTCCCTCATTTCTGAGTTAGAAAAACCGCTGAAAGAGGGAATTTCAGCCCTACATTCGGCTGATTACGAAAAATTGGGACAGGCCTTTACTGCTTATGCCAATACACTTTGGAAAGCAGGTCTAGAGTCCTCAGAAACCCACGAAGACCGCCGTGCCCTTTCTGAGTTTTCAGATGTTCTGGGGGTCAAAGGTTCGGGAGCGATGCAGGCAGATTCTGTTGTTGTATTGCTACGCCCGAGATCTTTAGAACGCGAAAAAATCATTGAAACGGCTGAGAAAAGAGGACTTATTCTCGTCAGTGATGGCCTACAGAATGAACTCGGAGTGAGACAAAATTTTACAAACAACCAGCTAAACACGATTCGTCTTCAAGGGCGATGGGAAGCTCCAGAAACTCACAGTTCTCCAAGTCTTTTGTAAAATGAGATCCCATGTCTGATTTCAGATGTTCAGCCAAGGCGCCGTCAAATATTGCACTGATCAAATACATGGGAAAAGAAGATCCGGTCCTTAATCTTCCTGCCAACCCAAGTATCTCACTTACTTTAGATAGTCTTTGCACGATGACGGAAGTGACTTTGGGGGAGCGGCATGGGGGTGCGGTCCAGGCAGAACTTTCACCGGTGAAAGTTCACAACACGGTCGAGACCCAGCTCTCGGAACTGGCCATTCAGAAAATCATTCACCACACCAAAAGAGTCATTGACTGCCTCGTTCCAGAACCTGAACGTGGACTTTTTCACGACAAGACGATTGAAATTCGAACCACCAACAGCTTTCCCATGGGCTCAGGGATTGCCTCGAGTGCCTCTGGATTTGCAGCTCTGACTTTGGCTATTGCAAAACTGTGTAAAGAGGTTTTTGGAAAAACTAATCCAGGTTTGAACCCCATAAGTATGACTCTACTCTCTCAAATCTCTCGCCAAGGTTCTGGAAGCTCCTGTCGCTCATTCGAAGGCCCTTGGGTTTTATGGGAAAATCAATCGGCCTGTAAAATTGAATCTCGCCTTCCCCCTCTCACCGACCTCATCTTATTAGTCAGAACTCAGCCCAAAAAGATCTCCTCTTCTCAGGCCCATGAACTCGTCAAAACCTCTCCCCTTTGGGAAGGGCGCGTGAACCGAGTAAGAGAGAAAATCAAACTCCTTCAAGCTGCTTTAGTTCAGGACGATCTAGCAGCTGTTTCTAAGATCGCTTGGTCAGAGCTTTGGGAAATGCATAGCTTATTTCACACCTCTCGAGAGACTTTCACCTACTTCGAACCTGCCACACTCCAAGCCCTAAAGTGGATCCAACCTGAACTTATCGGTAAAACACCCCCGATAGTCACATTAGACGCCGGGCCCAATGTGCATTTTATCGTACCGGCTTTGTCTGCTCAGATGTGGAAAGAGAAAATCCAGGCAGAGTTTCCAGGATTTAAAATCCTAGAAGACCAGCAAGGCCTGGGAGCTTCATACGGAATCCCCACTAAGTCTTGTGAAACCCATTTCCACAGATAAATCTCTTCACTCAAACCAAGTTTCAAAACTTATCTTGAAACTTATCTTGGTATCTCCATATGGTTGTACATGTTTTTTGACTGTTCTTCTATGAGTTTTTCATCTGCAGCATCTTGTTCGATTTTATCAGCAATTTTGCGCAGGGGTTCTCTCAAGTCTAAAGAGTAACCACGACGGTACTTACTCATTTCACACATTCGTCTGAGCTCCGGTACAGCTTTTATAGCTTTTGCTCCAATCTTTCCTAAAGCTTCTGCCACAAAAAGTACAACACGAGCACTCCTCATGCTCAATTTCTGGGTCAACGCATCTACGGCTATCGACGCCTTTACACCGTATCCACCCAACTCCTCAGCCGCATCTGCTATCTGTCTTGAGGTCGAATCTTCTGACTGTAGCTTTTCTACCAACGACTCAATCTGAGCTTGAGCACTCCCACTCATGTCTGGCTCTGTCGCATTAGCTCTAAACTGACTCACAGCAAACAGCAACAGACCTAAAGCAATAGCCATCGAACTATAAACAAAATCCCTCATTTTCATACACACTCCTATTTTGGTTCTTTGGTGTGAGTTTTTATCTGCTTTAAGTTGACTTATCTCAGGGGTCTCACACACTGAAGGCTTCATATCCTGAATTGACACTATTTGTCAAATATTTTTTCCCATGCTTATTTATGCCCAGGAACATTTCCATGGGGAATGTCACAAAGATTTGAAGTAGAATGACTGCGCCTTAATGCAGCACCCACTATATCACCCATTGCCTTAGTCGTAATTGCCACAAATTCTTTATTCTCAGGAAAGCGCTTTTTCAAACCCTCTAAAGTGACAACATCTTTTTCGTAAGCATCACCCATTTCACCCATTGCTTTTACAAGCACTTGTAACTTCTCTGGTGATGCATCTTTCGCTGAAAAAATAAGATCTAAAGTATCCCTTTTAAAATCAGGATCTACGCTCAAAATCACAAGCGCCCAAGCCACATACTCAGTTTTTGC
>JAHFAB010000209.1:0-1919 GCA_023250795.1 Bacteriovoracaceae bacterium | reverse complement strand
AATGAATCGCTGGGTGTTGTAAAGTTTGACTCAGAAAAAGTAATAAACTCCCATTTTTAGATTCCCCTTCATGCAACACTTCCATCACAAAACCGTCTCCATGCACCATGAAAATACCCGCTGCTGCCTCAAGAGCTTCTTTTTGAAAAACTGGAGGAAAAACTTTATCGTTTTGATTGTTTGCTAATTCAGAAAGAATTTCTAGACCTAGTTTTCCGGATCTTTCACAAGCTTGAACGATAGAAACTAGAACGCGACTTGCTTCTTTTCGGTCTTCAACAGAGTATGCTGTGTCCGATACAACATCTGCAAGTATCATTCTAGCTTCTTTTTCTAACCCCAAGTCTCCCAATTCCACAAAAATTTCCTGCCTGGTTTTCGAATCTGGAGCAGATTTTAATTCTTCCTGAAGTTCTTTCACCCGGGCTAGATCGGTTTTATCCTCAGCCTTCAAAAAAAACCCGTTAAACGAAAAAACTATCAATAAGACCAAAAAGTTACGCATATCACTCTTCTCCTCTGTGTACAGGGTGTAAGACACTCAGGTTAATAAAAACAGGCTGTTAGAACCTAAGAAACATAAAATCCGGGACCACACACTGACACGGGGGAATGGATATCGCATATATTGCCATGTGTCAACTCCGTTCTCAAAAGCTTTCTAGATCGTAAACTTGTGCTTTTAAGCGACACGAGATAGACAGGAAAAGTGTACTGCGAACTTTTGTCTTTGATGAGCTCCACAAAATACGCAAATGAAAAAACTGGCTCAGGTCATTGGGCTCGGGGAAGTCTCAGCCGTTTTCATTAAAAAAATCGTTTAGAAAAATCATTTCACTCTTATCTTTTTTTCTTAATAAAATTTGAGAAGACTTAAAATAAAGAGAAGAATCTGGCAGTATGAAATCATATTTTTTTAAAGCATCAGAGCTGATAAACTTTTCAAGCGCATTCTGATTAACACTATTTGACTGATACCAATTTGCGTAATCAGCTTCTATTACGACTTCATTATTTCCACTTTCCTTGTTAGAAGAAACTTCTTTTGAAAGTATTTTAATTCTAAGATGGTCTTCAAGAAAAAAAATATTACTAGTTTCTTTTCTCACCTCTGATAAAAACTCAATCCTATTTTTAGCAAACTTTAAACCAGACAACTGAAATGCCTCAGATTTCACTTCGTTTACAGTTGTATAAAAATTTGTTTTGGTAAATTCAGTTAGTTCAACCTGAATTAATTTATCTAAAGATGTTTTTTTATTATTTTCATCAATTAAAAATATACTCGAAGGTCTAAGCAATGACAGTTGAGGTAAAAATTCAATTTCTCTAAACGCATCGTGTTTCAATAAATTCATTACAACCTGCAGTTGACTAGAGTTGGGTAAAGCGATTTTAAGTCGATCCCCGATCTTAAGAACGTGTCTCAATATAAAATGACCAATTGGATAATTCTTGTCTACCATATTTTTTAAATAGAAAGAATCCACAGAAATACTTTGGTCTTTTATGTTTAAAATCAGTGGACTAAGCTCTTCTTTTTTTTCACTAAAGGTGTTTTTTACCAATTGATGTAAATCATAAAAAAACTCCTTAACATAATACGTCCAATCTGGACTATCAGAAGTAGTTTTTTCTAGGGATGTTTGCGAAGTTTCTTTTACTTCAGAATAGTCATTAACAATAGGTTCTTGAGGACCAGATATCTGAGTTACATTGATCTCAGGAGCAGCGGACTGTGGTGATTTATTTTCTATAACACCGGATGGGGGTATAACTGGCACAGAAACCTGTGAAACTTCAGTTGATTTCTTTTCATTGAAATCTTGAGGAGGATTTTTATTTTCTCCACAACTCAATAAAACTAAGGCAATAAATCCAGAGAGAATCAAAAATTTTGTTTTTTTATTTTTCATATT
>JAHFAB010000208.1 GCA_023250795.1 Bacteriovoracaceae bacterium | reverse complement strand
ATACTTTTTATTGCACTAAAAACAACTCCAAAACTAATCGACTCTAGATCTCTCTTGTTGCCTGTCAGTAGCATTGTTTGAAGTTTGGACGCAAACTGGCATTGACCTGTAACTCGGTATCTATAAAGATAAATTTCTCATGTTCAATTCACATTAAACAGGTTATACTAGCTTTCAGAAATATGCCTGGTATTGGAATGATGAAGCTTGGAACAAAACTGATAAAAATTTTAGATATCAATCCAGAAAACTACCAGCTAAAACTTGAGTATTCGGATAAATTTAAAGGCATTATTAGTTTGGATTTTATTTTTAGTAACCCAGAAAAAAAACCATTAGTACTAGAAATTCTTAGAGGTAATTTATTCCAACGCTGCTTTATTGAGTCTGGCGCTTTAGCTTGGCCCAATGGGTATGAACTCTGTCCTGATATGCTTCGACACTGGATTGCTGAACAAAATAAGCTACGAAAAAAGGTGGCTTGAGAAAATAGTTCATGTGGTATTGTAATTGTAGTCAAACTGTGATGGCCTGTACCCAGGCGGCTCTTCCCCGTGTGCTTGAACTTCAGCCGGCTGAAGTTGGTTTGTGGTGTTGTTAAATAAAAAAATGGGAAGGAAAATACATGAAATATGTTAAGGCTGAACCTGGTCGAGGAAGGTCTGTGATTTACACTGACTCTGATGGTGTAAAATGGAAGTTTACTGGAGGCACCCGTTCTTGGAGAAATCAGAACCCTGGCAATCTTGTTCCGGGCAAGGTGAGTAAGAGAAATGGAGCTATTGGCAGTGCCGGTGGATTTGCAGTATTTCCAGATTATGAGACTGGGCATAGAGCACTGCTGGATTCACTCAAAAATGAGCATGGCGAAAAAAATATTGAATCACTTTTGATAGTGTTCGCCCCAGATTATGAAAATGATACAAAGAAGTATATTGCATTTCTTCGAAAAAAAACTGGAGTCAAAGATAATAAAAAAATCAAGAACTTTACTTCAATAGAATTCGATAAACTTTGGAGAGCAATTGAACAAATGGAGGGGTGGGGAAAAAAGCAAGGGAAGATCACAGAGTATCTGAAAAAAAGCCAAATCACCGAAGTTAGGAAAGACGAAAAGGGTATTATCCAAGCTTATCAAGTTGAAGGTTATGGTTGGATTTCTAAGGATAAGGGTGTTGCACTTACTCTTAAGGGTAAAATTGATGCAGTTGTAGCTGTTTCTCAGCGCGGAAATCGGTTTTTGCGTGCTCGCCCTAATACAACAACAGAAGATAATTTGGAGAATAAAGGATGAAGCACTACCTTCTAATCTTTCTATTATTGTGTTCAGTTTCGTTTGCCAGTAATCCAGTATTTACGTATGAACCGGTGAAGGTTACGTTGTCTGGTTCACTCGATTTACAGACCTTCCCTGGTCCACCCAATTACGAAAATATTAATGAGGGTGATGATATTGAACGACACTTTTATTTGAAGCTGGATTCACCAGTGGATGTTATCCCGCGAAAAGAAGGGCATGCGACTGTTGTCAATCCAGAACTGGAAAGAAATGTAAGGGTAATGATGTTGGCCATACCAGGGGAAGATGATGTTCTATGGTCTCAGTTTAGAAAAGCAGGTAAGGGGGCTGAAGTTAAGATTTTTGGAACACTCTATCATCGTTGGACAGGCCATCATCACTCAAGAGTCATTTTCGCAGTAGAAAAAATGGAGCTTCTCAGATAAACCACATCTCACTCTGTTTACGCTTAGCAGTGCGTTTTGGGGATAGGCGCAAGTTGGTTTGTTATGATTTCCCCAACATCCCAAGCAGTTCTCGCTCCTCAATCACCTTCACGCCGAGTTCTCGAGCTTTATCAAGCTTGCTACCGGCTTCTTCTCCAGCGACAACAAAGTCAGTCTTTTTAGAAACGCTGGAACTCACTCGTCCTCCCTGTTCTTCGATCAGTCGGGTTGCGTCTGAACGAGAGAGGGTTTGAAAAGTTCCTGTGAGAACGAAAATCTTTCCTGAGATTCTCCCACTCAGCAAAGATGCTTTTTTAGGGCTTTGGATTTTTATTTCCTTGAGTAAAAGTTCAATTTCTTTTCGATTTTCTTTCTTAGAGAAAAATTCTCTCAAGCTTTTAGCAACCTCTGGGCCAATTTCGTGTATTTCTTGGAGCGCTTCTTCTGAAGAAGTAAAAAGAGGTTCTAAGGCCCCAAAATGAGAAGCTAGAATTTTAGCTGTTCTCTCTCCCACGTGGCGGATCCCGAGACCAAAGATCACTCGATAGAGTTCAGGTTTTCTTGCCTGATCAATTGCTAAAATCAAATTTTCGCTCGATTTTTCAGCAAATCCTTCGAGCTCTAAAAGATCTTCTTGCTTGAGATGGAAAAGATCACTCTGATTTTTGATCAACCCCTCGTCTACGAGTTGTTCAACTATTTTTTCTCCCAAGCCTTCTATATTGAGAGCGTCTTTCATGACGAAGTGTCGAATTCGCTCTTTGAGTTGAGCCATGCAGTCTTCACTCACACAGCGAACGGCAGATTCTCCCTCTTTGCGCATTACTGAAGATCCACATACAGGGCAATGATCGGGGAGTCGGAATTTTTTCTCAGTCCCTTTTCTCGCTTCTTTCAAAACACTCACCACTTCAGGGATCACATCTCCCGCTCTCTGTATGTATACTCGATCTCCCACCCGTATATCTTTTCGATCGATCTCATCTTGATTATGGAGTGTCGCTCTTTTGACAATGACTCCTCCGACTCTTACAGGGGTAACAAAAGCGACAGGGGTCAAAGTTCCAGTGCGCCCGACTTGGACTTGGATCGACTCGATCGCCGTGATCTCTTGCTTGGGGGGGTATTTGAAAGCAAGCATCCCCCTCGGACTTCGCGAGATGAACCCAGCTCGATCCACTTCGGCAATACGATTGAGTTTCACTACAGTTCCATCTATTTCAAACGGAAGTTTTTCTCGAAGTGTTTCAATCTTTTGATAAAATTTCAAAACAGACTCTGTCCCCTCACAGACTTCTCGATAGGGGCTCGTCTTAAAACCCCAAGTATCTAAAGTTTTTTCAAATTCCATCAGAGTTTTGAACTCGATTCCTTCCAACTTCCCAAGACCATAACAGAAAGAAGTCAAAGGCCGCGATGCAGCGATCGCAGGATCTAATTGACGAATCGATCCAGCTGCTGCATTGCGAGGGTTAGCAAAAATCTTAAGGCCTTTTTGCGCTTGTTCTTGATTTAATTTTTCGAAATCTTTTGTACAAAGAAGGATCTCTCCCCGAATCTCAATTCTTCGTGGAGGTGTGTTTGTTTTTAAACGAAGAGGGATGGACCGTATCGTTTTGATATTCTGCGTGACGTCTTCTCCAGTTTCTCCATCACCGCGAGTGGAGGCGGAGAGTAAAACTCCGTTTTCATATGTGAGATTGAGGGAGAGACCGTCGAATTTTAATTCCACAAAATATTCGAGGGCTTTTTCTGCTGGAAGATCCAAAAACCGATGCACCCTCTCGTCAAATTCTAAAAATTCTTTTTCACTAAAAGCGTTAGCCAAGGAGAGCATGGGAGTGCCATGTTTGAGTTTACCAAACTGATCTAAGGGCGCTCCTCCCACCCTTTGCGTGGGGGAGTCAGTGCGCTTTAGGTCGGGATGAGCATTTTCTAATTCTTGGAGTTCTCGAAAGAGTTTGTCATAAGCCGCATCCGAGATTTCTGGTTGATCCAGGACATAGTAGAGATGATCGTGGTGCTCGATCTGGGCGATCAAAGTGGAGATTTTTTGCTTGGATAAATTCAACATAGGACTCGTTATTTGGGGACTCACGGTTTAGCTTCGTAGTTTACTCGGCACACTGCCTGGTGCCAGCGTTTCAGCGACTCTTTTCTTTGGGTGTCATTATAATTAGGCTTAAATGTTCGGTCTTCTTTCCAAGTTTTTGCCAAATCAGACAAATTTTTCCAAATTCCCGCTCCCAAACCCGCCGCAAAAACAGCACCTAGACTCGTTGTTTCTAAAAACTGGGGTCTTCGCAATTGTACACCTAAAACGTCAGCCTGAAATTGCATGAGTAGATTATTGGCCGAAGCGCCTCCGTCCACGTTTAGTGAACAAAGGGGGGTGCCTAAGTCTTTTTGCATGGCCGAGAGAATATCCACATTTTGAAATGCAATGCCCTCCAAAACTGCTCGTGCCATGTGGGCGTTTGTTGTGCCGCGAGTGATTCCTGTAAACATGCCGGTGGCGTGGGGATTCCAATAAGGTGCTCCTAGGCCCGTGAGTGCGGGTACGAAAACGACGCCATCCGTGGAGGGGACGGTATTTGCTAGCACTTCGACTTCGCTAGAATCTTTGATTACTTTCAGTCCGTCCCTGAGCCACTGTACTGCGGCTCCAGCAATAAATGCGCTTCCTTCTAGTGCGTATGTGTAATCATTGTCACTCAATGCCCACGCGATAGTGGAAAGTAGGCGATGCTTGCTTTTGACTGGTTTTTTCCCTGTATTGAGTAAAAGAAAGGCGCCCGTTCCATAAGTGCATTTGGCATTTCCTTCCGAAATGCAGACTTGGCCTAAGAGAGCGGACTGTTGATCTCCTAAAGCACCAGTGATTGGGATTCCGTCGGGAAGTCCAGCCACTCCT
>JAHFAB010000207.1 GCA_023250795.1 Bacteriovoracaceae bacterium | reverse complement strand
ACCCACGGCTACAATCGTTCCATCTGCAGCAACTGCAATTCCGTAAGAAATCGGATTATCGTAATTAGAATCTTCAGTAGAACGATCTTCTGCTGTAGACCAACTCGAACCTGAGTTTGAACTCTTTCTGACAATCCAGTGTTCAAAACTTCCCGAGTCCTTTGCATCTCCAGAAGTAAAAACTAACCCAGTGCTACTCACTGCCATTGCCTGTCCCATAGCGTTGTATCCGGTAGCTAGCTGATAGGCATTGTCAACACTGGACCAGGTCACCCCAGCATCTGAACTTTTTCGAACTGTCCATAATCGATCTCCAGAAACCCTGATAAAATATCCTGAGACAAAAATATTATCCGAAGAATCATGGGTTGCATCGAGTGCCACAGCTCCATATTGCGAAGTAGTCACTTTGTCATCTACCGTCGCCCAAGTGTTCCCAAGATCAGAACTTTTTCTAGTAATCCAATGCCATACTGATGAGGAATCCGTCCCGTATCCAGAGGAATAAATATTCCCTGAAGAATCTGAAGTCACTCCGGAAAATGCAGCTGCTTTGGTAGCAGCCAATACATAGTCATCTACAGTAGTCCAGGTAGATGCAAACGTGCAAGTGATCACGCTGGCTTTATTCGGTGCAAGCCCATTTTTTTTCCCACATCTGAGTTGAATGAATGCAAACCCAAAAATCAGAACGAATAAACTGATGTATTTCATTTTCATTTTAAAATCCTCGATAGGAAGATGTTCCCGGAATGTAAGAAATGCTCAAACCAAACTGAGTAAATTTTCTCTTTGGATCTAAAGTAGTCACTCCAGAGATAGAATCGTTTGTTTTTCCGAAAGAAAGGAGTTCATAATAGATGCCCAAGTAGAAGTTTTCCCAAATGGGAGCACTCAGGGATGCCCTTCCCCCTATTGGAGACTTTAATGAGAAGGTAGATCCTGTAGAAGTCGTGTTCAAAAATGTGTAATTCCCTAAAAACTGAAAGTCCGCCTTAAAAACAAGGATCCAATACTTGATACCCAAAGTGGGCGAAACCAAATTCCAACGCTTTGCGCGATAGTTTCCAATCGTATCGTCGACATCAGAGTACTGATTAATCAAACGATAATCTGAGCTTATCCCCGTAAAAAACCAATCTGTCCAAAAATAACCTAGGGAGAACCCCCCACCAAACTGACCTAATTTGGGGGAACTCGTAAGACCACTCACTTTGGTATAGCCAGAAAATAGGTTTACATCCATGTACAACGGAAGGGCTTGCACCGGCTTAGACTGTAGAAAAAACATCCCAAAGCAAACAAATGCACCTGTAAGAATGATCTTCGCCGTCTTATTTTTTGATTTCATCTCTCTATTCTTTGGGCAAATAAATCACCGGTCAAGTAAAACTGATGATTACCCTCTTGTCTTTTATCTGATCCATTCGGTATGATTACGTCTAATTATGCATCGCATACCGATCACTGTTCAACTCGAGCGCTTCGAAGGACCTTTGGATCTTTTGCTCCACCTCATCCAAAGCCACGAAATGGATATTTCAAAAATTTCGATTAGCAAAATCACGGATCAATACCTGAGTTACGTCAAACTCATGCAAGAACTCAATTTCGATTTGGCCAGTGAGTTTCTAGTCATGGCGGCAACCCTCATCTTCTGGAAGAGCAAAGCGCTTCTGCCTCAAGAAAAAATGGAGAACCAAGCTCAAGAACTAGAAGGAGAACTTTCGCAGGAAGACCTCATTAGGCAACTCCTCGAACACCAGCGATTTCAAGCTGCTAGCGAACTGCTCTCCCAACGTCCTCTTTTGGGAGAAGACGTCTTTACTCGACAGAATGCAAAACCACCCATCGAAAGAATTTGGAGAGAGATGAACCTCACAGACCTTGCTCTGAGTTATCAGGACATTGCTATTCGAGCTAGAAAACGAGTCCAAATTCTGAAAAAAGAAACCGTTTCTTTGGGGGATAAAATTTTAGAATTTTCAAACCGACTCATCCCAGGCAAACTGACTTACATGGGGGATTTGATTTCAGACCTCTCTTCACGCGCTGAAACAGTGGTCACTTTTTTAGCGTCTTTAGAACTTTCCCGACTGAAAAAATTAAAACTTTATCAACAAGAGGTGTATCAAAATATTTATTTGGAGCTTTTGGAAAATTTGGTAGGATTTGATACGCGGCTTGCTTCAGGGTTTGATCCGATGACCCAGGCCCAAGAAATCAAGCCAGAAACCATGCCAGAAACCATGAAGGTCGAATCACTATGAACGAAAATAAAAAAGATTTTGTCACTTTTGTTTCAGAGCCCTCAGCAACATTAGAGCTGAATAATATTTCTGAGGAGATCTCTGAAGAGTCTGAAGAACTTTCCCCAGAAGAAGATCTTCCAGAAATTTTGCAATTTTCCCATTCAACCCAGTTAGATCAATCCGAAATTGAATCTTCCATCGAAGCCCTCTTATTCATGGCAGACAAACCCCTATCCATCGACCATCTGAGAGACTTTATCGGAGATCACCTCTTCGAGTCTGAAGTTTTTACACAAGCTTTAGAGTCTCTAAAAAGTCGCTATCAGTCCCTCTCTCATGGCATCGAAATAGTGGAGATCGGAGGAGGTTTACAACTCCGAACTAAACTCATCAGAGCTCCTCTTGGAAAAAAATTGGCAAAAATACAGACTCAACGCCTCTCTCGTGGCGCCATGGAGACTCTCGCTATTGCGGCTTATAAACAGCCGGTGATGAAAGAAGAGATCGACAAAGTGCGTGGGGTGGATTCGTCCCATTTTATCAGAACGCTTTTGGATAAAAAAATGATCGCAATCACAGGACGTTCCGAACTCCCAGGAAGGCCCATGCTCTACGCTACAACTGCCGAATTTCTCCAGCTTTTTGGGCTCAAAGACCTGGCCGCCCTCCCCCCCTTAAGCGAGTTAGAGCAGATGGTCCCCTCTTCTGAAGTACAGGAAGAAGACCCTAAAGTCCGTGAAATGCGCAAACTCGTCGAAAAGATGACCACCGATACTCAAGAAACCCTTCACTACGACCCCAGAGAAGACGACAAAATCCTGAGGGAAATCAGAGAGAAAGTCAGCGCGATCCAAACCTCTACCCCCTCCATTGAGGAACAGAAGCAGCTGGAAAAGCAGAATTTACAGAATATGACTACTCAGGTATTGACTGGACAAGCGGAATCAGGTATTTAAGCGAAGCACAACAGGCAAAAATACAATAACATGAACTGTTCAATAGAAGGAGTTTAACCCTTGTTTCGTATTATTTCTTTAGTTATTTCGTTAGTTTTATGTAGTTTTTTTACATTAGGTTTAGTCTTTGGCATGACTCAGCTCTCTTATGGGGCCACACAGACGAGCTCTGTAGACCTGGGAGATTTGAAATACAATCACTTTCGCCCTCAATGGGGGGTTGGACTTAACTCTTCCCCAGTTGGTATGGGGGACAAAAATTTTTCCCTCCCCACAAATGAAAACCTGGCACTCAATTCGTTTTATTTAAATTTAGATTACCAACCTAGTTTCTTTCAATCTTATGGTGTTTTCAGTGTTGGGATGCTTGGCTCTGTCCAAACCCCTAAACTCGTCAATGACAGCTCAAAGCCAGGGCTCATCTATCTCTGGTCTTTGGGTGGAGATGTCAGATACCAAGCCCGGTATTTTGACCATCAGTTCATTGTACCAGTGGTCTCCTACTCTGTAGAGTCGCTCAACTACAAACTCAGAACTAATTCAAAAGGAATACTTATTTCTCGCGGTCCTACATTTGGAGTTTGGGTTTTGCTCAATTATTTTGACCCAGGAAATGGAAAAGATTTTTTCTACGATTACGGGATTGCTCGCAGTTACCTCACTTTTGAAATTAAAAACTCATCTGGAACCAATCTAGATGGAGCCTCTACAAGTGAACAATCCTATTATTGTGGAATCCGATTTGAGTTCTAGTTTTTATGGAAAAACAACGCATTCAGAAAATATTAGCCCAATCGGGGATTGCCTCACGCCGAAAAGCAGAAGAACTGATCAAGGAAGGCTTAATCACACTTAACGGAAAAATCGCACAATTAGGCGATAAAGCCATATTTGGGAAAGATTCCATTAAGATAGGTGGCAAGCTTTTGAACACCAAAGAAGCTCCCGTTTATTTGGCCTTTTACAAGCCCAGAGGGGTGATTTCCATGCTCTCAGACCCTCATGGCAGAACGAGTTTAAAAAATTACTTAAGTGGAATTAGAGCCAGAGTTTACCCTATCGGTCGATTGGATTACAACACGGAGGGACTGATTTTACTCACTAATGATGGAGAAATGGCTCAAGAGATCCAAACCAGAGAGGACATTCTCAGAGTTTACGAGGTCAAAATCAAAGGACATCCAGAGCCCGAGACACTTGAAGCACTGAAAAAAGGATCTCGAGTCGAAGGAAAAATGATTTGTCCAGAGTCGGTAGATTACATACAGAAACTCAAGAGCAAAACACTTTTGAAAATCACTTTGAAAGGGGCTGGAGCAACGGACCTAAAAGTGCTCTTGGACCGAAAAAGATTTTTAGTGGAGCGCATTGTGCAGACGTCCTTAAAGCCTTCTATGGGGTTTGGTTCGATTTCTCTTCACCCGCTTCTACCGGGCCAGTTTCGCTACCTCA
>JAHFAB010000206.1 GCA_023250795.1 Bacteriovoracaceae bacterium | reverse complement strand
CCTTGTTGCTGTGTAGCTCCAGTATCCAGAATTAAGTTTCCAAGCTCAATCACCTGAGACAATTCTTTCGGCGATAATTTCAAAGTAAACTGATAAAAATTTTCAAGCGAATGGTCAGTGTTTAGGCAATTCAAAACACTGTGAAAAGTCTTCTCATCCAAATCCCTTTTAGAAACATCCAAGCCGCGACAGTTTTCCGCTGGCTTACGACCGCTCTGGAGACCGGTAATATTTGTATCTCTATCTTGAGATGAAAACATCCCAGGCGAACATCCCGAAATAATCAGAGCTGAAAAAAGCAGAAATATTAGATGCGTCCCCACACCAAAATACAAAGTTCCCCGTTGCACTTGGTACATCCCCCCAAGAATCCCCATTGCTTAGTGCCGCTTAGTAGCAGGGGGATACGATGGATGCAAGATTTTAAAAAAAAAATTTTATAGATTTAGATCGCCGCGATCCGGCCGAAGCTTGACAATCGGGGTACCCGGAGAATCATGCGAGAGATTGGCAAACAAAGTGTATTCTGCAAGCCAAGCTAGACGCACCGTGGCAGTCTCCCCTGCTCTGTGCTTTGCAATAATGAGCTCAGCAACGTTCTTGTCTTCCGTATCTTTATTATAAACCTCATCTCGATAGACGAAGCAAACAATGTCCGCATCTTGCTCAATAGCTCCAGACTCTCTCAAATCTGAAAGCATAGGGCGCTTGTCTTGTCTGGACTCAACTCCTCGATTGAGTTGTGAGAGTGCAATGATGGGAACTTTGAGCTCTTTTGCCAACGCTTTGAGATTTCGACTGATCTCAGAAATTTCCCGTTCACGAGAGTTATCACCCCGTGATCCAGATTTCATCCCACGCATCAGTTGGAGATAATCTACAACCACTAAGTCCAATCTTTTTTCTTTGGAAAGTAATCTGCGACACCTCGCCCTCATATCCATCACACTGAGATCGCCCGAATCATCAATAAAAATTTTCGCCTTCGATAACTGATCCGCTGCTTGTGCAAGTCTTGGCCAATCCCGATCTGCCAAACGACCAATTTTTAATCTCTTAGAATCAATCCTGGCCAGTCCGGATAAAAACTTAAACCCCAACTCATCCTTGGACATTTCTAGTGAAAACAGTGCAATCACTGCTTTCTTTGTCGTCGCCGCATTTTGAGCGGCTGAAAGAACCAAGCTTGTTTTTCCCATCGCAGGACGTCCCGCGATAATAATTAACTGCCCCGGCTGTACCCCACTCGTCACGCGATCAAATTCGTGAAAGCCCAAAGACAAACCTGTCACATTTTCTTTTTTCTGAGACAGTTCCTCAATCGTATGCATATTATCCACTAAGATTTCTTGCATACTGGCAAAAGAACGAGTCAGTTTTATATCAGAGACTGAAAAAACTTTTTGTTCAGCTCGATCTAAGAAGTCTTCGATGTCCTCAACTCCTTCAAAAGCGTTTGCAGCAATTTCGCCTGTGACATCAATCATTCGCCTGAGCAAGGCTTTTTCACGAACTATTTTCGCATAGTGAGCCACATTTGCGACAGCGAAAGTGTCTTCGAAAAGTCCAGTCAGAGTGGCCGTTCCACCCACAGAATCATACCAACCTCGATCTCTCAGAACAGAAGTCAGAGTCACCAGATCAATCGGCTCTCCTTTTTCAGAAAGAGATAAAACTACTTCAAATATTTTTTGATGAGATTCGCGATAAAAATCTCGTGGCTCAAGCCCTACTTCTGTGACACGAAAAAAAGCGTCATTCTGGACTAACACAGCACCGAGAACAGATCTCTCCGCTTCCAAATTATGGGGCGGTATCCGACCTATAACAGACTTATTCTCTGTGTGTATAGCTCCCCCCTCAAACATGAAAAACCTACTCTCTTGACTTATTTTTCTTTTTACTTTTCTGGTACAACCTGAACGCTCACGGCTGCGCTCACATCGGACTCTAATTTCACAATAACCGAGTGTGCACCTAAGCTCTTAATCGGTGTTTCCAGATGAATGAACCGTTTATCCACATCAAACCCGGACTCTTTCAGAGCAACAGAAATGTCATGAGCTGTAACTGAACCAAAGAGCTTGTCCTTCTCTCCCACTTTTCGTCTAATGGTGCAGGAGTATCCTCCGACCTTTTTTGCAAGTTCTTCTGCTTCTAGTTTCTGAGCTTGTCTCTTCTTTTCATAAATCTTCTTTTGATGCTCTAACTCAGCTTTATTTTTGAGATTAGCGGCAACGACGAGGTTTCTTGGCAGAAGAAAATTTCTTGCATAACCATCAGAAACATTAACAATATCGCCCACTCGACCCAACTTATCTATATTTTCACGTAAAATGACTTGCATGACTCACATTCTCCTTATTCGCTTTGCACTAGGATTGCCTTAACTTACCCCGAAAGTCAAACCACAGATCAAAAAAACCAATACTCAAAACCAAGGGTAACATGATGAAAACACTCAACACATAGGCGATGGAGCGAAACAGCCCACGGATTCCCCATAAATCGAAGAAATACGTCAAGATACTCAACCCTTGTAGGGCATAAATTGCCATCAAAAACTTGAACACATTGAGCGCCACAGCTGAAGGAATCACCCCAATACTCATCACGATAAAAAAACCACAAAGGATTGTAGGCCAAAGTAAAAACTCGGGGGCTTTCCATTTTCTAAAATAACCCAGGTCTAAACAGAGAAATTCACGAATTCGACCCGGATTGAGGCGAAGCAAAGTGATCAAATTGACCCAAACTAAGATCAAAGAAAAAATAGCAACGCCAGAAGGAAGCTCCATCCACAGCCCCTGTTTCCATTCTTCTGGATCTATTTTTTCAAAAAGACTGTTCTTGACCTCGGGCGATAGACTTTGATTCATATAATCGACCAAGGAATTGAGAAGCATTTGAAAACCATCTGTAAAATGAAGGTGGTGAATTCTAAAATTTATAAAAAGAAAACCGGCTCCAACGAGAAGAACGGCAAACAGAGTCAGAGCTCCAGATTTTTCAAGTGAAAATTTCCTTTTTAAAAATTCTGGTAAACTCAGCGCTGTAGAAAGAATGAAAATCGCGTAAAAATATAAACTAGATTTTCCTCCAGCCACAGCAACCAAAGCCGCATTGGTCACCATTGCTAAATAAGTTCTTCCACGATTCTTCTGTGAAGAATGAAAAGCAAGAATAAGAAGTGGGAGAGGTGAGAAAATGACAAAAAAACCACTCAAAAATAGGACTGCACTCAAAAAATAAGGAACAACATAAATCCACTTAGATGGAATCACTTGAACCTGAGTTTGAGGAGACAAGCTAAATCACTTCCCTGAAGTTAATATCCAGCCGATATATAACCGACCAGTGCGAGATTTCGAGCTCTCTTGACTTGAGTAGTGAGTTCACGTTGATGGAAAGCGCAATTCCCTGAAATACGACGTGGAACAATTTTCCCATGTTCACTGAGAAAAGATTGCATCACTTTGACATCTTTGTAGTCCAAATGAAACTCGGAGTCCGCACAGAAGCGACAGATTTTTTTCCTGTACACTCCCCCTCCTCGTTTACGATCATCTCCGTCTTTATCGCCATAATCTCCGCGATAATCACCTTCGCCCATATCATTTTTATAATCATTTCTTGCCATAAAAATTTTCCTTTTTTATTTTTCTTCTTCTTCTGGTTTTACAAATTCTTTGCTGTAATCTTTCGAGTAATCATCATCGTAAGAGTACCGACGAGCCTCGCGCTCTTCCTCTCTTCTCTTTTGGTAAGCATGATGATCTTGGCGCTTTTTCTTAAAAGCCTCTGGATCAAACTCTTCGGCCAGATTGACAGTCAAAAACCGGAGTACATGTTCACTGATACGTAAATTTCTCTCAATTTCTTGGACCACGTTGTCTTGCCCAGAGTAAACCATGTAAGTGTAATGACCTCGAGTCTCTTTTTGTATGGAATAGGCAAGCTTTCTCTTTCCCCAATCTTCTGAGAAAACAAACTCGCCTTTGTGAAGGCTCATGATTCCTTTGAGTTTTTCATGAAGCGCTTTCAGCCCTTCATCAGATAATTCAGGCTTTGTCACAAAGACAGTTTCGTAACCCGGAATTCTTCCAGCTTTGCCAGTGCTCTGGCCCGTGTTTGCAGACGACATTTTCTTCTCCTCTCGGTTATTGAGCTCTTTGCTCAACAGCCCAAAAGCTTTTGGTTATAGCCTTGAGCAAGGTTTTTATTCGGAACAGTTTTAAGGGCATAGCATAGGGGCCAGGGAAGGGAAAGGGGGATTTTGAGCTCTCGATTGCAGGGGCCAGGACTGCTGTACCGTGCTGCCTTAACCTCTTAGACTAATTCAACTTGCTTTTAGAACGAGTTCGTCTGGTGTTTCTTCAGTACCCATCAGCTCAGAAAATTTTCCAGGCATTTCGACACCAAGTCTTTCAGCAAAAAAAGATCTTATAGCAGCCTCATTGAGAGAATGCATTCTCTCGTCGGGTTTAGCCTCCCATTTAAAAACCGTGCTGTCACTGATATGGATTGCATTGGCAAATTTTTCAAGAGTGAGTCCTAGCGATTTTCTCAAAAATTTCACTTCTTTTCCATGGAGAGGGATTCTTTCTAAAATGATAGCCTCAGCAGCTAATTTTTCCATAATTCCAGCATTCAGCTCGATCACGTCTCCCCAT
>JAHFAB010000205.1 GCA_023250795.1 Bacteriovoracaceae bacterium | reverse complement strand
CCACGGGAATGTCGTCCTTTCTTCGATCTTTTAAAAACTGCGCTCTTCGGGTTTCATCCTCCGTCCAAGCATCTGCTAAACCATCTACCGCCTTGGGTTCGTCATGCAATTCTTTCGGAACATTTACATTTTCAGACGAGTTTTGAGTCTTAATCCACTGTATTTTTTCTCCCCTACGATAAGAATCTACCATTTCGGTATTTTTTGTAGGAAATGCTAAATAGAGAAAACTCGGCTCGCCTCTTAAAAATAGACAAATACAAATGTACCAAATCGGTGTTTGAGTGGGTTGAAACTCAGAAATGAGAGTGTATCGAAAATCTCCCGTCGGTGTTTTTTGTCGCCAAACCTCATCTGGTTCTTGGAGGGTAAGCCACCTGAGATGAGCTAGCTTTTCTCTCTCCTCTCCAGTCAGATCTTCGTGAGTGAGCAAATCAGTATATTCTCTCTCTAAGCGTTCAACATCTGGAACAAAATAATGGGTAATGCACTCTTCTGAACAAAAAACTCTTCCAATTTCTTCTTCAACAAAAAGTGCTCGAGCGTTTTTTCCTAAATGTTTTGAACACGAACGACAAATATATTCCTTGACCTTGGGCTGAGCAGATTTTGCCCCCCTTGGCTTCTTACGACGCTCGATCCCTTTTTTAGAAGGCACCTTGCTCATCCCTCTATTGTAGCGGTGGCTTCCGCGCAGAGTCAAACACGCTCCGTGTTGAAAATGACCTAGAGTGTCTTGAAGTGAGAAAAGGAACAAGATAACCTTTAAAAAGACAGGGGTTTTTATATATCCCCGTTATTGACTCTTGGCGTTGAGTTTAATTAAAAAAGCATTACCAAAGGAAATATCATGCCACCTATTGAATTTAACCCGATCTTCATTCCATCCCATAAATCTCCCTCAAAATCCAACACAATGAGAGAAGATCCCTCTTCTCGTGCACGAGAAAGTGCTAATGCCGCTGAAAAAGAAGCGCAAAATAGAATTCAAACGGCTACAAAACAAGCTGAAGAAGCAGAACGCGAAATGCAAAGACAGTCTGAAATCAGACATGACGAATTTGTCAGCCAAACTTCTCAACAATCAGCTCACCAAGAAGCCAGCTTAGAAAATCAAAGACTGAAGGGTTACGAAGCAATCCGTGAAATGCAAAAAGGGCAACAAGCTGAAATCAATCGAGTGAGACGAGAGGGTGAACGAGAGCTTGCAAAAGCAGAGAACTACTATCGCGACACAATTTATCAAACTCAAAGAAAGGGAGATCAGCAGCTTGACGAACTCAAAAGAACTATAGGAAGGGAAAATGACTTTGAGAGAAAATCATTTGAAAATAATTTTGAACTCACAAAATCAGAAAATACAAACCGCCTTGAAATAAATAAAAAAGAACAAGAAGAACGACTCAATACAATGACTCAAGCAGCTCAAGATCAATATGAAAAGATAAAACAAAACACTCTCACTTCTACTGAAAATGCTGATCAGAAATTTCAAGAAAACTATAAGAATACACTCAAAAATCAGAGCAACACGATTTCTGAACTCGAAAATCGAGCAGGCGAAACACTCAAAGATCTTCGCCTATCGACTTCGAATAAACTTGCAGCATACGAAGCCAGACAAAAAGATCCATTTTATAAACTGGTCGACTTAAACGCTGATATTGATGAAACAGGAGATGCGTTCATCCTCACTGCTTCCATCCCTGAACATGAGCGGGAACACCTTTCCGTAGCCGTTCGTGGAAATCAGATCGTTCTCTCTGGTCGAAGAAGGAATGAAGAAAAACTTGATCTAGCCCCAGATCATACTTTATCCACTGCTTCCTATCAGTCTTATAGCGAAAGTTTTCCTTTGGCTTTGCCTGTAGAAGACAAACTCATTTCCAAACGATTTGATGGAGACCAGTTGGTGGTCTATATCCCTAAAAAAGGACGGGATCTCTCTTATCACTCACCCCAAAAAGCCAAGCCAGAACGGCTTCGCGCGGTGAGACCCGATTTTCCAAAAAATTTACCCATAAAAGAGGGGTAAGTAATAACGACTAATCTATCTTCCCACCGTAAACCAAAACCAATTGTTTAAAAATATCATCATCGATTTTGTGTCCCAATTTATCTCTCATAAACTGGAAGGCCTCAAAAGCGGTTCTGGCTTTGGCATAAGTTCGATCAGTCGTGAGAGCGTTAAAAATATCGCAAATTGAGACTATTTTTGAAAATACATCGAGTTGCTCAAGCTTTAATCCATTTGGATAACCCGTTCCCACTTTGTCCTCATGGTGCTCAAGAATTGCTTTCTTAGTTCTCTCGCTCAGGTTAGGATTGTCTTTTACAATCTCATATCCCTCTTTGGAGTGTTGACGCATTTCTTCCCACTCTTGTTCGTTGAGTGGACCTGCTTTATTGATAATTTCTTTTTTAATTCTCACTTTCCCGATGTCATGAAGAAGGCCTGCCATGCCGATATCGAGCAGCTCGTTTTCTGCAGTAATTCCCAATTTCTTAGCTAAAATAATGGCATTGACTGCTGTTCCTACAGAATGTTGGAGAGTGTAGGGATCATGGCTCGAAAGTTTTATCAGGAGCAAATAGGCCTTGGGTTCCTTCATCATCACGTAGACGAAAGAGCGGACAACTTTTACGCTTTTATTAATATTTTCTGGAGAAGGTTCTATAAAGAGATCATCCATGATCATGATGGCAGAACGCCTGAGGATCTCCATGCGTTTTTCGCTGGGAAACGCTCCAGCAGAATCGCTGGGTTTCAAGATTACAGATTCTACAAAACGTCTGAGGAGTTCCAGATCCTCTGCTTTGATCCAAATCGTTTCATGAAGGCTCAGTGCTAGAGGCGAGTAAGCTTGTGTGGCGGGCTTGATAACTTCTGCTTTTTCCCCTTTGAATTGATAAAACGCAATCTCCGGGATGGACGGCATGTTGACATCCACCTTATCGATGAACAAAGAAATGGGGATTTCGACGTAGCCTTGTTTTCGATTGAGTCGATCTGCATAAACCGCTTCGAGTGCTTCTGTGTAGGTCATTTTTTGAGCCATATTCCTTATCTTAACTGGCTTTTTTCAGAAGTCATAGACAAGTGTAAAAAAGATCATCAGTAACAATGGGTGTCAAAATAAGCTCGACTTCAGAGATGTTTTTATAACCATATGAATTTAAAGGATTTATTTGAATAAAAATATTTTTTTAGGTTTCCTGATTTTTGGCACCACACTTGCTTTATCTAGAGGTGTGAAGTTGGAGTGGGCGCATCAAAAGTAAACCGCCCCTGTTGAGTAGAAGCTGATGTTGTTGAAAGTGGAAAGAGAGGAAGTACGTTATGTCTGCAACCCGGGATAAGAATCAAAAATTTACTTTTCTGTATTCGAATCTGTATCAGATTTATAAACAAGAAAAGGTGCAGGAAAAAATCCAAGAAACTATACAAGACAAGCCCCAAGTACTCAAAAGTCAGGGCAGAGTTTTGAAAGCAGAGGATCTGAACAACCCCACTTTTCTTGAGCAGAAATCTGTCGAAGTGAGAGAGTTCAAACCACTTGTATTGGTGAAGCCACTTTCGATCCAGCACCCACCAGAACTCAAGCCACCAGAGTTAAATCCGATGGAGCCTCTCAAGTCCTTGAAAAAAAATCTCCAAGACCTCACCGATTTGCATGCACGACTCAAGTTCATGCTGCAGGAACTGGAAGACTTGGTGAAAGAGTAAGCCAGAAGTTGTGGCTGTCAGTCCTTCTTCTTTATTTTTTTTGGGACTTGGGCTTAAAACTCAGCCGCACATGAAAATCCAAATCGTGCTTGGATAAGATCTCTTCGACAAGCGCTTTTGGATCCACCGTGTGAGTCACGCGCTCCAAAACGTCCGAAGATAGTTTTTGGAAAAATTCGTTCTTGGTCTTAATGGCAGAGTCTAAAATTCCCGCCAAAAGTTCTTTGGGCAGTTTGAACTCCGACACCATCGAGCGGATACTCTCTTCGGTCATGAAGACCGCCCCCACTCCCACTGTCAAAACTTTTTTCACCAGTTCTGCCGCTTTGCTCTGCAAATCATCTGACATAAAACCTCCCAATCACCCTACTGCTTTTTTAATGCCTGTCTCTCAAAATTTTTCAGCATCGATGGCAAACCGCCTTTGACTAATTTATTGAGAATAAAGCCAGGCACGGGGATGTTAAACTCTACTTCCAACGAATAATGAGCCTCTGTTTTACCCTCACTCACCGTCTTGAGTTTCCAGGCTCCATTATTTTTTTTAAAAAAATCACTACTGACCAACGTCCAGTTCACAGTACCCGCCTGAAAATCCTCACTCATGTCGAGCGTGTAATTAACCTCTTTCATCATAGAAACGCGATAAGTGACTTTGGACTTTCCAGGTCCCATTTTTTCGACTTGAACATGCGTGCATCCCTCTACAAACTGAGGATAATTCCCATATTCTGTAATCGCTGCAAAAAGGGCTTCTTTTGAAACCGGCAATACTTCACAGATCTCAGCTTTGGCCATAAAATTAGTACCTCGGTTTCCGATCAAAGTGGTGATCCGCTTCGATAAATCGAACGGTTCCTGACTCTGAACGCATCACCACAGAATGTGTTTTAGCCCCACCGCTAAAAAATCGAACCCCGTTTAAAAAAGTCCCCTGGGTGACACCTGTTGCAC
>JAHFAB010000204.1 GCA_023250795.1 Bacteriovoracaceae bacterium | reverse complement strand
GAAATCCAAATCTTTTTACACCCAGCGATCCTGGGTGTTCTCCTATGACCTGGCAGACCTACTTGAAACATAGTCTCTATGAAGTAACTCAACCTTTTTTAATGTTAGCTCCACCTACCCATTCCTACGCAAATTCGTCACCCAGCACGACTAAAAACATTATTCTCTCTAAGCAGTTTATATTGCCCTTGGCTTCAGATGCTGGGCTGAGTGTTTTTCAGATTTCTAGAATTCGTGCTGTTTCGAATACAAATCCTGATTCTGACTTTAGTAAACTTTGTACTACAAATTCTCCACTTTGTTTGGGTATGGTTTTTTATAGTATTACTTTTTATCGAATATAGGGGTTTTATACGTATGTGGCTTAGATCAAAACAAATTATTTTGATTTTATTTTTTGTACTGATTTCATGTAAAAATGAAAATACAGTTCAAAGTCAAAATACGTCTCATTCTTTATCTCAAAGCGGTTTACTTCAGAATCAAGAGGCTCAGGCTTTACCAGGCGCAAAAATATCATTTCAACAATCTAATTTTTATACTATTTCTCAACCTAATCCTTATTCGCAATGTGCAGGAGATCTGATTAACTATTATCATCCATTTCCATCTTCTAAATCAGATCAATTACTAGCTGTAAAACCAGCCTTTATAAAAAATGTATCCATTGATTTGACGGATACAGATTCTGATACTGATAGTAATGGACAGCCCAATTATGCTAAATCTTGTTCGCTCAGAAATAATTCTTTTAACCCGCCTCTGGTTTTTAGATGTGCCAGTTTTAATCAAATCTTTTTTGATAGCCATCAATACTATTCTGTATTTGATAAGGACTGTGAACGTTTTGGACCTTTAGCTAGTGATCTTTTTGAAGTTAATAAACTTATGGCTGGTGGATTTTATATTGATTTAGATAGGGAATTTATCGGTCAAAATGAAAATCTTTTATTAAATCTCACTTATATTTCTTTTTTAACCCAACCCCTTCAAGGAGATCGAAATGTTGATGGTCCTGTGTTTAGGGTTCATTTGATTCAAACAAATGAGACATTAGATGAGCTTCAAAGGGCATTTCAGCCCAGACATCTCAATTATGCTCTCGAAGAAAGATTTCCAAAAATAATCAATACGCTTTCACTCTTTTCGTCTGTCAGTCAGGGGATAAGGCAAGAGCAAGTTCTACTACCTGTTGCAATTAATTCTGCAATAGATCGAATTAGAGTGGAGAGATATTCTGGATCTGCTGTTTTTATCGATGCAACCCTCACTCGACTGGGGGCTAGATGAATAACATGATGATTATAAAAATGAATAAAACTCATTTTTTCTTAATGCTGTCACTCCTTGTGAATATTTCGTGCACCAATAATATGGGGAGCAAACTGCTTGCTCAGTCTCCTAGCGTATTTGGAAGTGGCATTTCAGGAGGACTTCCCCAAAATGCGGCATTTTCTATTTCGCAAGCTCTTCGGTCGAATGTAGACCCCACTTCCACTGCAGACGTTTTAGGTGACAATACAGGAGTCGTCGCTCAGATTTGTGCGCCCCAGACGGCTGGTGCACAGGGCAGCACTGCTACGCCTACGAGTAATTGCCGTTGTAAGTTCACATACACTACAAGACAAGGCTATTCGGAATCATTTGAATCTCCTGTGATCTATCATGAATCAAACTTAATCCGCTGCATCTATAATGGAGTTCCAAGAGATAGTGCTTCTGTGAGTTTGAGCGTTAGACTCTTGGATTCTAATTTAATCAGTAATGAGGTCCCTTTCCCTTTGAGTGGAACCCATTCTGGATTGGATGCCACTCAATATCTAAACTACCTTCATGTAAAACGTTATCAATGCACGGACGCGGTTTATATTCCAGACACTATGGATGGGCCGACTGCAATGTACGACCCTTTTTTATCTGAAGACCCAAGTATGACTTATCCACTTAATTATTATACAACAAATATTGGGGGAACTTTGAGTCGTTTTGTAGAGCTGGTAAAGCCTACTCAAGGGTCTGGTTTTTTATGTCCACCCGATCCTACAAATCTGATGAATCCTTATATTTATAGTTTGTCTCCAAGCAATGATCCAAAGATGGATACAGTGATTTTTCCAATAGAAGCACAAAATGAATTTGATCGGTTTACTTTTTATTTGGCGAAACAACCCATGGGTGTTTTCAATGTTGCGTTTAACACCTTTGTTACACCCAATACATTCACACAAGAACCCAGTTCTTCTGGCACTCAGCCGGGAGGCCCCCCCCCATCGATTGGGTATGCGGCTGCACCCTATCGTATCAGTGATGGAGAAGAAGTTTGTCCCAGCTCTAATGCGGGTATTCCCCAAGGAATGCGTTGGGTAAAGGTCTGGCAATTTCGTGCCTCGCTTCCGAATCGGACTTTCAAAAGAAGTCAGGCTCTTTCGTCTGCTGCATTTTCTTGTAATCCTGGACTTTGGCAACTCCCAGATCCAGATACTGGAAAAATAATGCCCATTATTAGTGATTGTGGAGCAAATGGGGGAATTAGTGTTTCAAGCAATGGGAACTTAGTCGATCGCGTTGATAACGAGGGAATCTGTGTGAGACTCACTCGTCTATCTCAGCCTTCGTCTACGAATCGTTGTAATTCGAAGCCAGATATCCCCATCACAGGAGCAGGATGCACAAACGTTGAGCCAGTGTTTACACAAAATATATTTGCTCCAGGGACAGATATTTGGCAGCCCTATGAATTAGAAAAAAGACTATTTTGTGGGACCCCCGGTCGCAAGGATTTACTCAGTCTTTGTAATAACAGGAGAGCTCACTTGGCTGATCCCGCTTTAGATGTGATTTTACAACTTGCAGATGATGTCCCTTTTGACAAGCAACCATCTACGATTGTTGATGTGGATGGAGGTGTAACACGGTTCGATGTTCTTTATGTTGTTTCTCCAGTCAGTATTATGACAAAAGATTTTACGACTCAGAGTCCTTTGCTTCCTCAAAACCCTTCTCCGAATGATACGGCAAAACCCTATACTCCCTACCGATTCTTTACCTCACAAGATTGTTTAAATACTGGAAATCCTGATTCTTGCCCGAGAGAAAAGAAAATTTTTTATGGATTCATAAATCAAGATGCCACTCAACCCAAAGACGCACCCAGACATTTGCAACCCATATTTCCACTCTGTGCACTTCAACCCATTCCGGGAGCTGGTTTATGAGATTTGTTAAAATATTTTATTTCTTAGGAGTTTGTTTTTTCATCTCATGTAATAATCAGATGGGCAATCTTCCTGTTTCTACCCAACCCTCTAGCTTGCCTTCACTTACACCTTTGCCTCAACAAGTTTTTAAAATTTCTTCTGTGAAGCAGACGAGTACCAGTAACGTGATGGGCCTTCTGTTTAACCCGAGTCTCCCTTCTGGCCCCATCGCTAATCTTTGTCATCTCACTTATGGTGGAGATACTGCGCAACCCACAAGCTCTTGTCAATGTGTGTTTAGATGGAAAGAAAAAAATGATTACAATGGGTCTACGATAATAATCGCTCGTGAAATTCGTACTTCGATCGTTGATGTTCAGGCTTATGCTTTGTTTTGTAATATACCTCCTATGTATAATAACGAAATATTTGATGGAACTTCAGTGACGGTTGGAGTTGAAAATACAACTCAAAATACGCTGGGATACCAGGTCCAAGAGTTAAAGTTTATTAAGCAAGCGGGAACAAATATTGGATCCTTTCAGGATCTCGATGGAAATACTTTTGATAATGTTCTCAGGTATTCTTGTTATGAACAGTTCAAAAGGGGAATGACAGTGATCAATCGTACGGACACAAGTAAGTCAAACCCAAAAACAGGTGAGCCTGTCACTTTCAAAATCGCTAGTCAGTTTTGCGCAGTTAAGGCAGATGGATCTGGAGGAGAGTCTGAGGGCTGCCAGGGGCTACCCCCTTCGGATAACTCTGCAGAAGCTTATTATTATAGTTTATTCATTCCAGAATCTAAGAGAGGAGATATCAACCTGGAAAATAAGAGATACAAATGCCCTCGGGTAAAGGAAAGTTTAAGAAACTCTCAGGTTACTGATTACTGGCCACTCGATACTAGTTTTGCACTTTCTGTAAAACGATCTCAAGACTTTAATGTAGGGGTCGAAGGAGTCAGTAATCTTTCTATTGGACGAGGGCAGACTTCGATTCCATCCAGCTGCTCTGACCCTGTGGTGAAACCATCATCCATTCCAGGAATAGGGGGGGGGGCTGCGACTGAGGTTATTCCTGACAGTGGGCTTGTGAAAAAGTGTTTGGGTTTTGCTAGAAAACCCAATGGGAATGGCACCTGTCCTTTGATGAAAGGGTTAAGTGGACAAACGATTTCAACTTTTAGATTACGTAGGTTTGTAGCCATTTATCCTCCTAATTTCGATACAGATGGAAAAATGACAAACGATGCACAGGGTATCGATACGATTTATGTTTTGGATAGAGCAGTGGTAAAACCTAATGCACAAAATGATGTCTCGGGTCAGGTGTATTTTTCGATGTTGGGACCCAAGCCCTGTCCGTTTTCATTTTATGATCGAAAGGGTTTGACCAGGCCTCCAAATGAAAATGTTGAATTTTATGGCAATTCTAAACCTGGTTATGCCTCAACGCATCATCCATTGTGGGACAAGAAAAACGT
>JAHFAB010000203.1 GCA_023250795.1 Bacteriovoracaceae bacterium | reverse complement strand
ATTTTCCATTGAGGCGATCTAGGATCCAAGGAGTTTTTTCCTCGCGCATGTATTGATCCAAAACTGTTTTAGCTCTCGCATCACCCTTAGAATTCTGTGCTATCCCCTGCAAAGTCTGTGCGGCGACTAGTCGCGTTTGGAGATCAGAATGATGTAAGTATTTTGAAACAAACTCTGTTTCCTTAGACCCCTGTGAGACCCCCACACTCTTGACTGCAGCATTTCGTAGAACGTCTTCTTCGGTTTGATCAGCTTCTTGCTTCAAAAACTCAACCGAAGCAGCATCATCACTGAACCAAGCCAAAGCTTCGATCAGACGAAGTTTCGTGTAAGTCTGTGAAGATTTTTCATACATCGCAAGAATAATTTTTGGAGTCGAAGGACCCAATGCATGCCACCAGTCAGCCGTATCTTTAGGGTGTCGCTCTGAGATCACCCCTCGAATGGCTTCTTCGATCTCTGCATCTGTTTTTGCATAAAGTTGGTTAGGCAAGACAAACAACAAGGCGGCCATCACAACGTACCCAACAGAAACCCATTTTTTATTGAACATAGGGACTATAATTGATGATCGAAGATGAGTTTGTCGAGAAAATATTACCATCACCTTGTCCCGAACTATTGTAGTTTTTAGAAGTCCACCACATCACATGATTGAACTGACATTCTGTTTTGTCTGAACAGTAAGGACCACTTGCATACTGAGAAGAAGAACAAACATTATTACATGAAGACTCACTGCGACAAGAACTAATCGTGAGATGCCCTCCAGACAAAGTCGTGCATTGGGGGGTGTCAGGAACTTTATCATGAGTAGAGCCATCTCTTTCACTCAGATGGTTCAATCCCATAAAATGTCCCATCTCGTGACTTATGGTACTTCCCATATCGATAAATGCCGGCTCCTGACTACTAATGGTGCAAGTTCCACTCGATGAACAGCTTGGGTTGTAGGTGCCAAGTTTGTTTAAACTAGAAAACACCAGACCGCTAGAACTAGTCCCATTGATCATGGCACCAGGTATCCCTCCAGATAACCCTAAGATCGTTCCACTCCCACTGTAAGTAATAGAAGAAACCAAAAAAATGTTAAGCGCCTTTGTCTCAGTGGAAGAAGGCAAAAGTGCACTTCCCGTAGAAAACATCTGTCCCGCTTTTGAAAGATCCACAGTCGCGTAACTGTCTCCCCCGTTAGTGCAATCCCACTCGATCACATTAATTTTTCCAAGTTTGATCCCTGTTGTCGAAGAGTTTTGAGTAAAATAATGGTTGTAAACATGAGTAAAAAGCGCATCCAAATTTTGTTTGCCCTTATCCGTTCGAGATTGAGTAATATTTTTTGTCCCTACCAAAATCACATTGAGATCGGTGGCACCATTTGTAGCTCCTTGATTGCCATCTTTTTTACGAACTACAGTGAGCTTTATTCCCGCTGAAAAAGAATCTCCCACGCTCGAATAACTCGAGGTCAAAAGTACATATTTTGCAGTGTATGTGACTCCAGAACCTGAACGAAGTTTCCCAGAGCCTGCAAAAAAACTTCCTGGCGAAGAGTTAAAAGAACAGGATGGAGTTCCGCTCGACCAATTACACGTTGGAAACGTGTTTACACTCAAAAAATCATTTGTTCCAATTCTTTGCCCCTGATCCCAAAACGATCTTCTCTCAGCAGCAGTTGCTCCCAAAAAAGCCGAACCTCCAGTGCCATTCGGATCTGGACCACATCCCACTTTAGGGGTGTTGCAATTTCCGCTCAGACAGGTGTAAAACCCAGAAGTGCATCCTGAAACATTCACAAGTTCATTAACTCCATCATTGAGAGAAATCAAAACCGGGTACGCTCCATCACTGAGTGAGGAAGGAAATCCAGTAGTTTGGGCAACTAAGGTAGCAGACCCACCTAAGAGCAAATCCGTACTGACATCAATGCCACTTATGGTAATGACATGTGAACTATTCGCACTATAAGATTGACCCAGTCCTGTGAGTAGACCACTGCCAGTGTAGATGTCTTTGGTCACTGTGACAGAGGAATCATCGTGATTTGCAACGCTGACACCAGAAATACTGGGAACCCAAGACGTGCCCGCCAAAGCATCACAACTTGGAGTAGAAGTTGGAACCGGCACCACTGTTTCAGATGCACTCTCAGCGGGAGCCTGCTTTCTACAACTGGTTTGTAAAATCAGAAAGCATAGAAGCAGGTTTTGGCAAATCAGCCTGAACTGCATAAAATAAATAGTAAGGAATTGCGTCAGAATTGACCCACTCCCCCCCAGTCCTTACTCTCTATTTTATCCGAAAATGAGTGGAATAGCAAAAGCCCTCACCCGTCGAAAATCTGATGTGGGTTATGCTCCCCAACCCACTGTCTCAACTCACACTCGGACTTTCCGTCCTTGATGTGAACGAGTGCAAATGTTCTCCGAAACTGTTGTCCTAAGCCCCTCCAATCGAGATTAATCATTTTTGTCCAAGTACCAGTATTAATGTACTGCTTACCGTCTGGATAAACTTTATCCATCGGACGATGTGTATGGCCAAAAATAATCGTATTGATCTCTTTGCCTTCATCCAAGAGTTGCCTTGCCTCCGCTTCGAGATCCACAAAGAGCTTAGTCTCTTGTTTTAAAATACCTAATGTCGTTTTGAGATTTGATTGCCTTCTAGGGCTCCAAACAAAACGGGTTTTTAGGAAATAAAAAACTGAGAGAAAGCAGAACCGGAGTGTAAACCAAGGATCTAAAATCAATCCTATGAGAATGAAAATTTTAACAGGTCGGATTTTATCAACCGTTTCTCTCTCCCATTTCAAACGATTAATAATTTTCAAAACATAAAAGCTACCCCAGGGAATATTGAGTACAGACTTCTCCAGCCCTTGTGTGAGCAAAGGTTTAGAAAAATCTAAAACACTTCCTGCCTCAAACTGATTGCCATGACGGATTTCCACCCCTCCCGGAAAAGTGAGGCGATCACGATCTGCATAAACTTTGACTTTCTCACTGGGAAACTTTCCCTCGGGATCCCACTCTCGCGTAATTCGCTCTCTGACTTTTTTGAAAAACAAATCCGCATCGTGATTGCCAATGAGATACGTGACCCGTTTTCCTGGCAATGAAGCAAAATTCCGAATTGCGGCCATCACTTTGGGGTGCCCAGCGATAATCGCCTCGGTCTTATACAAAGCGATTTCTTCAGTAATTACGTCTTCGAATTCTCCTAAATAGGGAACATTGAGATAATCAAAATAATCCCCGGCCAAGATCAGCTCGACATCCACTGGTCCTTGTGGACCCTCGCCGTATTCCCCAGAAGAAAAATACTCGAACAAATCCACCATTTCTTCGTCAAAGTGAAAGTCATCATGAGGGTTGATTTTGCCTTCAAAAAAACGGCCCGCTGAGAGGTGGCAATCACTGAGAACGACTTTGTACTGACCCATGAGTTTAATTATAAACGAATAGTGTTGATAAACACAGGGGGGCGGTCCAAATAATTGACATTATAGGTTTGATACAGTAAAAGATACAACACTATGCGTGGTAAGCTTAGATTTCTTTCCTTCTACCTTCTGACTCTGTTCTCCGTAGATTCGCCCACCCTCCGCGCGGATCCCCATGATTACATTTACTATTGCGAGCAACTTAAAAGCAGCGATTCTGCCATTCAATTGGATGCGCTCGAAAAACTTATAGAAATAAATCCCATCGCATATGATCCCCACTCCGGCGAAGTGGATAAAAACGGGAAACCCCCGGCATTTTTACTAAATGCAATGCATGATCTTTTCAATCCCGAGAATACACTGGAAGTGAATCGCGCTGTGCTCAAGTATTATAAATCTTTACAGGACAGAAAAATCTCTCTCGATGAGAAAACAATTAAGAAGCTCGAACAAAATATTGAGAAACTCCCCATTCCTATTTTATCTGATGTTTACGATGTTTTAGAACATAACATACGACTGACCACTAAAAAAGAAAATTTAGATGAGAAATTAAGAGAACACAGAATAAAAATTGAAAACACTGTTTGGAAACATCTAGAAAATCATCAAAACTTCAGAGAGGGAATACTGGCCCAAAAATACAACACAACACGTATTGCACTCATTCAGCTTTTTGGTCGCCATTTGATTCGAAATCACCTCCCTGGTAACAACGCTCTTTTTACAGATGAATTCGCTATAATTCTCTCGAGCGATATTGAATTGCAAAATCCTGCGTTGAGTTTAGAAGCCAGTTTGTATGAATTAGAAAAATTATTTCCACTTCCGGACTCTATCCGAATTAGACCAGAGACTTATCGAAAAATTCTCACGACTCTGCACGATCTTGCAGAAGCCGCAATTCCAACTCCCTCTGTCCTTCACCCTTACAGAACGCGAGCACTTGAACTCATGAACTCTGCAGTCTTGAGTGCCTTGAGTACTACAAATCCACCTACAAGTGATGGACTTTTTACAACAGCAAGCTTTGATACCAATAACCCAAAACTTTGGATAAGAAAACAATTTGAAATTTTAACAAAAATTCTTGTAGATACAGCCGAATTACAAATCAGAAAAACTGAAGTGGAAACCTTGGTTCTGGTATTAGCACTGCAACTTACAAAGCCTCATCTCCATGTATCCTATCAAACAGAGATCTTAGCGGGTTTAGACTCTTTACTTGCTAGCCCC
>JAHFAB010000202.1 GCA_023250795.1 Bacteriovoracaceae bacterium | reverse complement strand
TGCATCGGAGGTGATGAACAGCACTAGAAGTAGGACGGTAATCAATGGGTTTGCTTTATTCATTCGTTTTGTCTCCACTGGACTTCCAGCGGGCCTCAGTGATTGATAAAGCAAGAAGGGGGCCAAAAAAAAGTCGGCTAAGTATTTGATTTTTAAGGGCTGGGTTTAAAATATCTGTTGATTAACTAGTCAGTTGGCAAGTTCTTAGACTTAATGGTAGAAAAGACTCAAATGACGTCAGAATCCATTTCCTTCGAATTGGCTATCGAGAAACTCCAAACTACTGTGAAAAAGCTAGAAACAGGAGAGCTGAGCTTGGAGGAGTCCCTCAAAAATTTTGAAGAAGGAGTACGTCTCACAAAGTATTGCCAAGAGATGCTTAAGGTGGCAGAGCAAAAGGTAGAAATACTCATGCAAGCGGGGAACACCGGAAACGAAGCACTGCAGCCCTTTCGTTCAAATTCAGGCTAGCCCTACGCGGTAAAAATGAAAAAAAGACTAGATATAACTCTCCTCGAAAGAGGGCTTGTGCAAACACGAGAAAAGGCCCAGGGGCTGATCTTGGCGGGACAGGTGTTATTAGAAGATACACCTGTTACAAAGTCAGGGCATTTAGTTTCAGAGCATTCGGCTATTCGTATTCGCGGGGAGCAAAGTATCTATGTTTCTCGTGGCGGGATTAAGCTGGAGAGAGCGTTGGATCTTTTTAATATACAACTTCAAGATAAAGTTGCGCTTGACATTGGTGCTTCCACCGGAGGCTTTACACAAGTTCTTTTGCTTCGCGGGGCGCGTCAGGTTTTTGCTGTAGATGTGGGGCATTCTCAACTAGATTGGCTTCTTCGTAAAGATAAGCGCGTTGTAGTTTTAGAAAAAGTGAATGCGCGTTATCTTGAGTTTTCTCAAATTGGTCAAAAAATAGACATTATCACCATCGATGTTTCATTTATATCTTTGGAAAAGATCATGCCAGCATTGATGAAGTTTGCTCATGACAGGACAGATTGGGTTACACTGATTAAGCCACAGTTTGAAGTGGGGAAATCAAAAGTTGGAAAAGGTGGAATAGTACGTTCAGAAAACGATCAAAATGATGCAGTTTTAAAAATTCAGGAGTTTTGTAAAACCCTTGGCCTCGGTAGACAGAACTTGATAGAATCTCCAATTACAGGGACAAAAGGAAATAAGGAGTTTTTAGCCCATTGGAAAAAAACAAACTAATCGGTTTTTCGGTTTTATTGATAATGACATTTTTTTTAGATGGATGCTCGTCCACAAGAAAAAGAACACAGCTAGGAGAAGTTTACGGGCCGTTTCCCACTGTAAGCGGAACGGATAGTCATGCTCTAGGAAAACAAGAAGAGCTTTTAGGCCCACCGGCTCCATACGGGCCGAACCCCCAATTAAGTTCGAGCATTTCTTATGGACCAAACCCAGATAGTCTCCAGCCAGTGGTTTTAGTTTTTGGCCCTGGTTTAGCTCGCGGGTTTGCTTATGCCGGGGTTTTGAGGGCTTTAGAGGAAGCAAAAATCCCGATTGGCGCTATTGTCGCATCAGAAATGGGAGGCCTCATTGGCGTTATTTACGGATTGAGCGAGTCTCTCAATCGGTTTGAATGGGCACTCCAGCGCTTGAAAGAGGAAGATTTGTTTTTAGAGAAGAGTGAATATTTTTCTGCATTTTCAAAAAATATGAATGATGGAAAAAAACTCGAAGTCGTTTTAAAAAAAATTTTAGGGATAAAAAAACTAGAAAAAAGTAGAATTCCGATCCACATTATTTTAGAAGAAGAAAAATCAGAAAAACTCATTCGTGTAAGTGGAGGTAGTGCTGTAGATATTTCTAGGGCGTCTGTATCGTTCCCAAGTTTATTTCAGGGTTTTCTGAGTGCTTTCCCAATGAGTTTTGGTTCAGTCATTACTTCAGCGCGAGAGCATCCATTTCCGATTTCTGAGGCTAAACTTTTGGGCATAGGCCCGGTGATTGCCATCAATTTGTTAAACGATGATTTTTCTTCATTACGTGCACTGACGGGCGCTAAAAAAAACACTGAATTGATTTTTTCTTATATGAGAGAAGCAAAAAACAGGGGAGAGAGTGAGCTCAAAGAGGCAGACTTTGTTTTACAGCCAGACATGTCCGAGGTTGGTTTTTTAGATTTTAAGAAAAAAAACGAATCTGTTTTTCTTGGGAAAGACGCAGTTCAAGTACATTTGGATGAAATCAATCAACGTCTTGGGCTTAGAAAAGAACCGTTAATAAAGGCAACACCATGAAGTCAGAAAAAGCTCCGGAAAACAAAAATGAAAAGCCCAACAAAGAAACCAAGAAAGAAATAAAGATGGGGTGGTTTTTCCGGACACTGTTTGTCTTACTCTTATTGGGCTCTGTTTGTGTTACAGCAGTAGGTGGAGTAATATACTGGCATTTTTCTCGTGGTCTTCCTGACATAATAACCCCAGCGGATTATAGACCTATGGGGGTTACACAGATTATTGCTCAAGGAGGCAAACAAGATGCCACGCAAGGCTTGTTGCCTGGAATTGTTATTGGAGAGCTTTTCAAAGAACGCAGATATCTCACTCCATATGAAAAGATTCCTGATAGATTAGTCCGTGCCTTCATTTCAGCTGAGGACGAACTTTTTTTTGAACACCAGGGAATTAATTTGGTTTCTATGCTGCGTGCGGGTATAGCTAATTTTAGAGCGGGGCATGTGGTTCAGGGAGGAAGTACAATCACACAGCAAGTGGTGAAGTCTCTTTTGCTCACATCTGAGAGGACCTTTGACCGAAAAATAAAAGAAATTATTTTAGCAGCTAAAATTGAAGCGAATCTCAATAAGAAAGAAATATTATATCTTTATCTCAATCAAATTTATCTCGGCCATGGTGCTTATGGGGTTCAGGCAGCGAGTAAAGTATATTTTCATAAAGATGTTTCACAAATTGGGCTAGCAGAAGCGGCTTTGTTGGCTGGGTTACCGCAAGCACCGAGCAAATACAGTCCAAATATCAATCCTAAGCGTGCGAAAGAGCGGCAACTCTATGTTTTGAGAAGGATGTATGAAAATAAATATATTTCTCAAGCCGAAATGTCGGATGCAGCTGCATTGCCTCTTAGAATTTTTCAAGATGAAGATATTAATTTGAAATATGCTCCCTATTTAGTCGAAAATATAAGGAAATATTTGGTCGAAAAATTTGGGGAGAAGGCTGTCTATGAAGCGGCTTTACAAATTCTAATCCCCACACAAGCCGAGCTTTGCTTCGTTGCCAGAAAGAGTTTGCAAGAGGGGCTTCGAGCAATTGATAAGCGAAATGGCTATAGAGGGCCTATAGAAAAGAAGAAAGCTATTTCAGAAACCGAAAGCTATCTAAAAGAAGAGAGAATCAAACTCATCGAGCGAAAAGTGGGATACCGTCTTTTTATGCCTGACGGAAGAATTGATTCAATAGAATCCATGAAGAACGCAGGTCTTAAAAATGAGACTGACTTATTAGATATTGACCAAATTTATGAAAGTGTAGTGACCAGTGTTGACGATACTCGCAAGCGTGTGGGGGTCATGATTGGAGCTGTAAAAGCTGAAATACCCTTAGAGCGAATGAAATGGGTGAGGGCACGCCCAGAAATCAAAATTCCCTCTCAAGTGATCAGTAAAGGAGATGTGGTTTGGGTTCGCGTGGTAAAAAAAATGGAAAATTCGATAGAGGCTGGTTTAGAGCAAGAGCCTTTGGTTCAGGGCGCTTTGCTTTCAATGGAGGTACAGACAGGTAACATCGTGGCAATGGAGGGTGGGTATGATTTTGAAAAATCAGAGTTTAATCGTGCTGTCCAGGCTATTAGACAACCTGGCTCTGCATTTAAACCGGTGATTTATTCAGCTGCACTTGAAAAAGGTTTTACTCCGGTCAGTATTCTCGTGGATTCACCCATTGTTTATGACAATGAAGAAACGGGAAAGTGGAAGCCGAACAATTTTGAAGAAAAATTTTATGGAGATACTACATTTCGTCAAGCGCTCATCAAATCCAGAAATGTTCCAACAATAAAAATTGTTCAGTCTTTACAAGTTCCATTTTTGATAGAATATGCAAAGCGATTGGGACTGAGCAGTCAATTTCCCGCAGACCTATCGATAGCTCTTGGAAGCGCCGGAGTTAGCCTCTTTGATTTGACAAAACTCTATGCGATTTTTCCAAGATATGGAAAAAAGATCAACCCTATTTACATTACTTCAGTCAAAGACCGGGATGGTCGTGTTTTAGAAGAAAATAAACCGCCTAATTTTGTGATGGGTGTTCCGTCGCCCACGCCGTCTTCTGTTTATCCTGTATTGAATGACCCGGGCCAGGTGATGGACCCGAGAATTGCATATGTGATGACGCATCTTATGAATGAAGTCATTGCTTACGGAACTGGGCGCGATGCGAAAAACTTGGGTAGAATTGCAGCAGGAAAAACTGGCACTACTAGTGACTCAATAGATGCATGGTTTATGGGGTTTACGCCGCACTTAGTCACGGGTGCATGGGTCGGTTTTGACAGCCAGAAAAGTTTGGGGTTTAACGAAACAGGAGCGAAAGCAGCGCTTCCTATTTGGCTTTCCTTTATGAAAGAGGCGGTCAAGAACTATCCTGACACAGAGTTTGCTATACCCCCTGGGGTGGTTTTTGCACGGATTAACGCAACGAGCGGAAAGCTGGCTGCGCAGGA
>JAHFAB010000201.1 GCA_023250795.1 Bacteriovoracaceae bacterium | reverse complement strand
TATAGATGACCTCAAGCCCAATGAAATTGATCCGCTTCTCATAAAAGATATACCCATTAATTATGTAAAAACAAAGGAAGCACTCCCCATTGGAATAGAAGAAACCCCCAAGGGGAAGTTTCTGATTTTGGCGGTCTCTGACCCTTTCAACAACACCATCATGGATGACATGTTGGTGTTGACTGGGTTTCCAATCAAACTGGTGGTCAGCACAAGCATGCGTATTCAAGACGCAATTAATCGTGTCTATGAACGATCGAGTGCAAATCTTGTAGAGAAAATCGAAGGTGAATTCGACGAGGAGACTTACGATCTTGAAGGTCCGATTGATATTTTGGAAGCAACTGAAGACGACGCTCCGGTTATCAAGTTTGTTAATTCTCTGATTTTCCGCGCAGTCAAAGAAAAAGCATCAGATATTCATATAGAGCCTTTTGAAAAAGAATTTGTCGTTCGCTTCCGAATCGACGGTGTTCTTTACGATATTATCAGACAGCCCAAAAGAGCTCACGCCGCAATCTCCTCTCGTATCAAAGTCATGGGAACCTTAGACATCGCGGAAAAAAGATTGCCTCAGGACGGAAGAATAAAAATTAAGATTGCCGGTAAAGATGTCGATATCCGTCTCTCCACTGTGCCCACCCACTTTGGAGAGCGCATTGTACTCAGAATTTTAGAACAAAGTGGGACACCTCTTGAACTTGAGCAGTTGGGGTTTTCAGAAGCAAGTACGAAGCAAGTCGAAAAGCTCATTTTTAGAAAATACGGAATCATGTTGGTCACAGGCCCTACAGGAAGTGGAAAGTCAACCACCCTCTCTTCTTGTTTAGTAAAACTCAACAGCCCTGAGAGAAATATTCTCACGGTAGAGGATCCAATTGAATATCAAATCAACGGTATTAGCCAAGTCCAAGTCAATGCAAAAATTGAACTGACTTTTGCCCGAGCACTCAGAGCATTTCTCAGACAAAATCCAGACATTATTATGGTCGGAGAAATTCGAGATAAAGAAACCGCTGAAATAGCAATTAATGCTTCACTCACTGGACACCTTGTGCTTTCTACTTTACATACAAACGACGCTTCAAGTTCAGCCACCCGACTCATTGACATGGGGGTAGAACCGTTTCTAGTAGCTAGCTCCCTGCTCGGAATCATTGCTCAACGCCTCATTCGTCGCGTCTGTCAAAAATGCAAACAACCTCATACTCCTACAGAATTTGAACTCCACGAACTAGGGTTTGAGAAAGCCCCAGATCATGCAGACTTCTTCAAAGCCATGGGTTGCTCAAGCTGTGCACAAAGTGGTTACTCGGGAAGAACACTGATCCATGAACTCTTAGTGGTTGACGATGAAGTGAGATCTCTGATTGTAAAAAATTCAGACGCAGGAAGCATCAAAAAAGCAGCCGTAGAAGCAGGAATGATCACTCTACGGGAAGATGGAGTGAGAAAAGTTCTCCAAGGGATCACTACAGTGGATGAGCTCATGCGTGCAACGCATGCGGAGGTGTAAAAACTCATGGCACCGCTTTTTGATTATAAAGCATTTTCTCCGACTGGAAAAAGTCAGCATGGACTCATCGAAGCAGAAAATGCAAAAGCAGCTCGATTAAAAGTCAAAAAACAAGGCCTCACGGTCGTAGAGATTACTGAAAAATCTGTGACAAGCCAAGCATCAAAACAACCCATCGCTTTTCTGAGAGGTCGCGTTGGAGCGCGCGACATGACGATGGTAACTCGTCAGTTTGCAAGTCTTATCAAAGCCAATATCCCAGTAGTCGAGGCCCTAAACGCACTGGTTGAACAAACAGAAAATTCTACACTCAAAGTCACCCTAGCCCAAATTCGCCAGGACGTAAACGAAGGTTCGAGCGTTGCTAAAGCCATGGCAAAACATCCCAAAGCATTTGACAATATTTATGTGAACATGATCGAAGCTGGGGAAAGCTCTGGAACTCTTAATCTGGTTTTACTCAAACTCGCCGATCTGAAAGAAGCTCAGCTCAGACTCCGAGGAAAAATTATCAGCGGGATGACCTACCCCATCCTCATGCTATGCGTTTCTTTTAGTCTTTTATTGGGGATTTTTACATTTGTGATCCCAAAACTCACAAAGATATTCGAATCGATGCACAAACCCATGCCGGCCATGACTCAAGTTTTGATTTTTATCAGCGGATTTATCATTGACTGGTGGTATCTTCTTTTACTAGCCCTCTTTATCACCATTTGGATTTTTCGTACAACGATCAGCTCACCCCAAGGAAAACCGAAGTGGGATCGTTTCAAGCTTTCTCTGCCCATCTTAGGACCTCTCATTCGCATGATAGCCATCACAAGATTCGCTGGAACTATGTCAACCCTTTTGGGGAGCGGAGTCCCAATTTTAGCAGCCATGAATATCGCAAAAAACTTAGTCAATAGCGCTCCAATTGCTGAAGCCATCAAAAGTGCAAGAGAAAACATCACAGAGGGACAATCAATCGCCGACCCCCTCCGAAGAAGTGGAGAATTTCCGCCCATGGTCATCCATATGATCGCTATCGGGGAAAAAACGGGAGAACTTCCTGAAATGTTAGAGAACATTACTAATACCTACGAAGAGCAAGTCAATGCTAAAATTGTCGGAATGACTTCTCTATTAGAACCCATCATGTTAATTTTCATGGGAGTCGTAGTGGGTTTTATTGTGTTTTCGATTTTTGTGCCTCTACTCGACTTAAGTAACTTAAACGCTAAAAAGTAAGGAGAATTAGAAAAATGAACAGGTCACAATCGATTAGAAAAGACGAGCTAGGATTCACCCTCATCGAATTACTTGTTGTCATCGCGGTGATTGCACTCATTGGTGGAATTGTTGCATCAAATGTTGTTGGAAATTTTAACAGAGCAAAAGTGGAAACCACAAAAATCCAAATGAAACAGATAGGTGTCATTCTCAATAGCTTCAAATTGGACTGTGGATTTTTTCCCACTACAGAACAAGGACTAGATGCTTTGATCCATAAACCCAGTGGTAGAGAGTGTAAGAAATATGATCCAGAAGGTTACATTGGTGATAAAAAAATACCCAAAGATGGGTTTGATAATGATTTTATCTATATCTCTGAAGGAAACAAATACACTCTAAAATCCTTAGGAAACGATGGAAAAGAAGGAGGAGATGGGATTGACAAAGACATTTCTACCGATGACCCTGAGTTTTAACCCACTGGGTATAGCCAAGGATGGCTTTACCCTCATTGAAGCTCTCATTGTTATAGCTATTATTGCCATAATTGCAGTTGTAGCTCTTCCAAGTGTCACCGGATACTTCAAAATATCCATTAATACAACTGCCAGAGAAATGGCTTCTACCATCAAAGAAACTTATAATTCGACTTCGCTCACAGGCAAGGTTCACAGAATGGCTTATGATCTCAAGGAAAATTCTTATTGGGTAGAATCCGGATCCAATACCGTTTTGTTGGACACGGCTGAAAGTAAAGAAAAAGAAGAAAGACGAAAAAGATTTGCAAAAAGTTCAGACACCCCTCCTCCATCACAATTCTCCATGGATAATACAATCACACATAAAAAAATCAGCTTACCGACTGGAGTGACATTTGAGGACATCATCACTGAACAAAGCAAAGATCCAATTAAAGAGGGAATTGTTTACACCCATTTTTTTCCTCATGGGATCACTGAGCAAACGATTATCCACCTCAAGGATAATTCTGAACACAAAGTTTCATTGGTCTTAGCCCCGATCATCGGAAAAACAGACCTTTATGAAAGGTATTTGAACTTAACAGACCTTAAAAACGAGTTATGAACTTATGAAGTATTTGAGAACAAACCAATCTGGCTTTACACTTCTAGAAACTCTCATTGCCATGGCCATCATGATCATAGCTTTTGCGGCAATACTCATGGTGGAATCAGCAAGTCTCAACACCTCATCCAAAGCAAAACAAATGCACATCGTGAGCATGCTTATCAAAAGAGCAATGATAGAAACCGAACAAAGTCTAGAAGGCAAGAAATTTGAAGAAATGGGGAAAGAAAAATCAGAAAACTTTCCAGAACCCTATAACGAATATAAATACACTCGGTTAATAAAAGAGATCAAATTTCCAAACATTGGAGGAGGATCTGCCAGTGGGGCTTCGGGAGACTCTCAAGACAGTTCTCAAGGAAGCGACAGTTCAAGTGAACAAATATCAAAACTCCTCACTGGTTTTCTTTCAAAAGCGATTCGAGAAGTCACGGTCTCAGTTACATGGAAAAAAGGAGAAGGAGAACAAAGTTTTTCGGTATCAACTTATTGGGTGGATCTCAATCATGAATTCGCACTTACAGAATAAAGGGTTTACCCTTCTTGAAGTTTTGATTTCTATTTTTCTTCTAGTGATTATTAGTCTTTCGATTTATCAGGCTACAACCGAAACTTTTAGATTACGAGATGTACTCATGAACGAAGGTGATTTTTACAGTTCGATTCGACTCTCAATGGCTATTTTAGAAAGAGATATCTCACTCATTTATTCTCCTTCGATGATGGTTTCAGACAAACCACCCAATCCTACTGATCAAAAAGATTTAGAAGCCTTACTTGCCACAGAACTAGGACAAACCACACCTTATTGGACGGCTGTGATTGAAAAAAATGGAATTCGCCCATCTCACTTTATCGGCACAGATACTAAAATGAGTTTTGTGTCAGTTTCTCATATTCGAGTTT
>JAHFAB010000200.1 GCA_023250795.1 Bacteriovoracaceae bacterium | reverse complement strand
CGTAATTTGGAGTACTGGAAATGATCCTTACTCTTATCTCACGCAAACCACTGCTGGCACCAATGGTGAGTTTACTTCACGAGTTTTTGACTCAGGTAGCTCTACAACGACCTGGCCCGTACTGTCCTGGGTTCCCGCTGATCGATATAAGAAAGGCTTTCCAGATGCGAAAGGCTCCGAATTTTCGATGGGTTACGCGGATGGGTTAACAGCAGCGCAGATGAGCAGTAATGTTTTGCTGATTCATTTTGATGGAAATGGGGGGAGTGTAGATTACTTCGACAAATCAGGAAACACATCCATTAGCGCAAATGCGTGTGGTTCCGGAAGCTGCCCTTCTCTAGATGCAAATGGGGTGATGGGTGGTGCGGTCAGCTTCGATGGATTAAAATTCTATCAGATTGCTCCAGGGGCTTTGAGTCTCAGTGGAGCCGACTATAGCATTTCGGTTTGGATCAAACCTACTGCTTCTGGGATCACACAGGGAATTTTTGGTCGCGCCTATTCCGCCACTAATATTGACTACGACCTAAAACTAAATGCTGGAAAAGGGGCTTTTTGGACGAATAAAAACGGTGTCACAAAAATTGAGGACTTCAATCCTGCTCCAGCAGGAGAGTGGCATCAGTTCGCAGTGGTTCGGTCTGGGTCCATTTATTATCTTTATAAAGACTGTGCATCATTGGGCAACGCAGGCACGGTTGGAGTAGACTCAGGGACACCTGCTAACACCTTTATAGGTTACACGACTCCTTCGGCCACGAAGTTTAATGGAAGTGTCGATGAACTTGCTGTGTGGACAACCGCAATCAACTCGACTGACATGAAGACACTTTGCCGAAAAGGGGCTGCGGATATCCTCTTCCAAGTCAGAACCTGCAACATGCCAGACTGCTCAGATGGAACTTTTGTAGGTCCAGGGAATCTCACAGGCACCTACTACTCTGAAGCAGATAATACTCAGCCTGCTTTTCCTTCGATTCCACTCAGTGCCTTATCTCCAGCCCGGTATTTTCAATACAAGGTGGGACTGCAGAGCAACTACTCTTACCTTGCTTCTTCACCTAGGCTTGTGTCAGTGACTGTGACTGCGTTGAAGTAATAGGAGTGTCTAAAAAGACACTCTTTTATTATGTTGTTCAAATAACCGATACAGAGCTGTGAAACATAGTCTCTTGTTCAAATATATAACCCTATGCGTTCTATCTTCGACCCTATTTCATGCTGTGTTGACTGATGGATCTCAAGACTGTCTTTTCCTAACGCTTGAAAAAATAAATGAAAAACTGAATCATCCAGAAGCGAAAGTAAGACTAGATAGCCTAGATGAGTTAGAAATTAACTTTAAAAAACTCTATGATGCTCGAACAGAAGCAATAGCCAAAAATGACCAAGATAGAGTAAAAAAAATAAACGAAGAAAGGAAAAATATCATAGATGCAATTTCTCTCAAAGTTTTGGATGCAGGAAATATAGAAACGCATATTAATCTCCATTCAGAAAGAAAATCTTCTGCCACTATTAGAATCGCAGCAATGGATTTATTAGTGGAATTAGCTGAAACAGATGAAGAAAGACTGAACACAAGTCGGTTACTCATTAGCCTTTTAACGAGTGACCAGGGAAATAACATCCATGTAAGCAGTCATGCGCTCAAACATCTAGAAGCTCTGAAGTATAAAGACGGTGATTTTAAAGAAGTACTCACCAAATTGATCCAGGGAAAAGAGCCTTATCTACAAAAGATCGCGCTTGAAGTGTATGAATCAACATTTGGCGCACCCCCTCAACATACTATGCTTAACCCATTATCATCAATATTAAAAGTATTTCGTGAGAATTACTTAGAAATGCTCCACTATAACACTTCTTACAAAGGACCCAAAAATCCTACAATACGAACAAAGGAAGAATTAGTGGGTTTGTTGGAAAGAGCAAAAAAATTACAAGAAAAAGTAATTCCGTTAATTGAAAATAAGATAAACGAAGACTCAAAAGAAGGGAAAACAATCAGTTTTTCTAAAGACAAAAGCGGGATGGAACGCTCCATCCAAATGCTAGAAGTACTCATCAAAGCGGATCAAGCTCCTTCACCGAGCTTTCTCGAAGCCTTAGAGGAAATCATGGAAAATTTGACAAAGCGTTACCTGACTCCCGATCAAACAACATCCGAAGAGAGTCTGAAAAAAATAAGCGAAAAGGCAAAAGAAGATTCTTTAGAATTTTTAAAAAATCAGAACATCAAAACGAAGGAGGATATTGAGAAAATGTCTCCGTTAACGAGAAATCGTTGGTTCAACGCAGTCATGGGTAGGTCACCTCTTGTGCAAGACGTTGGAGATCCAAAGTCCGGTGAGCCTGGAATAATCCAATTAACCAAAGCTATAGACGGCGTCTATAATAAAATAGATTTTCTTTTTTCTCACGGGTTCACTCAAGAAGAAATAGCAAAATTGATCGGTTCAGGGCTTGTGAATTAAAATAACACATCCTCCGCGAACAAAATAGAATCAAAATACTTTTTAACCTTATCTGGGATTTCTATTTTTTCTGCTAATATAAGAATTTTCTGAACCCCAAACCTTGGGTAATTCTGCTTGAGAGTTTTTATTTTTTTCTCAAAATCCTGGACTAGTTTTTCTCCAGAAAGAGACTCAGTGTGCTTCATTTCACAAACAGTAAGTATCCGATCTTTTCTTTCAAACAATAGATCAATCTGAGCTCCAGAGCTGTTTTTGTTTTCATGAGAAAACCAAGACCCACATCGATACTCGATGCCTGAAAAACGTAAATACTCCGCAATCAGTTTTGAGTTTTTTCTACAAAGTCTTTCAAATGCAATACCCTGCCATTGCCTATATGTGACGTTGTTTAGCAATAAACTCGGTTCAAAATGACCGTGGATGATTTGCTGCGTATTAGGCTTAATAAAACGAAAATAGAAATGGAGATATTCATCATAAATTCGATAAAGAATAAGTTTACTGTGAAGTCCACTGTCCAAAGGCGAATATTTTTCTATAAAACCAGCTAACTCTAAATCTGAGAGAAGATCCGAAAATCTCCCCCCTGTTTGAGTAAGACAATAAGTGGCGAGTTGCTCAGCACTTTGAGTTTTCTGTGATAGCTTTTCTATAATTTTTTCATAAATCAAGTTTTTTCCAAAATGACTAATAAACAACCGATGAAATTCTTGAAAGAAAAAACCACTTTGAGAAAAAGCATATTCTTTTAAATTTTGTTTTAAACTGAAATCTGGATTGAGTTCCTTAAGGTACTGAGGAATACAGCCGAGTGTCATAGCGATTTCTATGACTTCACTTCTTTCCCTTTTTTTTTCAAAAAACAAAGCTGCATCTGGAAGTGGCAATGGGAGTAGATTAATTTCAGTATCAATTCTTCCATAAAATGCTTTTGAACGTATAACTTTTTTTACCATAAAAGACGAGATCGAGCCACAAAGGATAAAGCGACAATACCTGAGCTTCAAAAAATAATTATCCCAATAGCTTTTAAAAAGAGAAACGAAAGGAGAGCGTTGAGATGCTAGCCACTGAAATTCATCAAAAAAAACAATCACCGGTTTATTTTGTTTTTTAAGCTCTTCAGCCAATAAAACCAACCCATCAGACCAATTACTCGGAGAAAGCCCTTTGCTTCTTAGTTCTGGCAGATAGAAACAAAGTTTTTGATAAAAATGTTTAAGTTGAACTTGAGATGAATCACCCTCAAGCCCCTCAAATTTCCAAACCGTTTCATTTTGATAGGCAAATTCTATGAGAGAAGTTTTTCCTACCCTTCTTCTCCCATAAATGACAACCAGAGCGGCTTGCTTCCTCCAGTTTTTCTCTCTGAGTAATCTAACTTCGTCTTTTCTACCGTAAATCATACCCCTAAAGCATGATATGATCCGCTAATAATAGCAAGATAATTAGCGGATCATATCTATAATAACCAGTGATCCGCTTAATATAGTGTTATTTTTAGCGGATCACTGGTTATTGTTTCAAAAACTTGAGCAGGTGTTCTCTTAGATCAAATAAAATTTTACATCCCCCACCCCTAATGCTATGAGCCATCACTGGGATTCTGGTTTTAAGGTGTGTGTGGATTATGGGTGTTCAGTTTTCTATTATTTTAGCCCTTTTGCTTTCCTGCAGTGCTTATGCAGAAAACGCTGCTATTTCTTGGGTGACCTATGAAAACCCAAACGACACACTCAAAGCAGCAAAAACCGCGAAAGAGCTTTTTACTAAAACGGACCTCCATCAGTTCTGGGTCGCTCCAGATCATTTTTTTCAAGTAGATCAGCAAAATGCTTTTCTCCCTGCTTTGCAAAAAGCACTGGATCTTTTGGTTTCAGCAAAAAACCCAACGCTTTTGCTCCATATTGGCTCGCATTTTTACGATCCTTACGGACAACAATGCAAATCGGGTGAGTTTACAGGTTCTTTTTTGGCTCTCTTCAAAGAAATAGAAAAATATAAAACAAAATTCAGAACCCCAGTTATTATAAAAATCTTTTATGACGTATGTCATAGTTTAAGCTTTGACTATGATTTCGAAAAAAACATCGAAGATCCAACTGGCCCATACACAAATGATTCAGGGAGAAAATTTCAAAACAAAGTGGATCTATTCTTTGGTACTACAACAGGAAAAATCAATGGTTTCGATTCTAAAATTCAGCATATTTTTGACAAATTTGATAAAATCAAAAAAGAAAAACACAGTTTTGATG
>JAHFAB010000199.1 GCA_023250795.1 Bacteriovoracaceae bacterium | reverse complement strand
TCCGAGATCCGGAGGGTAAGTACTTTGGAAGTTCTTGGAGAAACTCTGAGAAGCAGGCACCCCAGTAATCCCCCATGAAGCGGTTGGCACTGATATTTCCAATAATCGGGCTTTTATAGACGTAAGAATAAATACCCCAAGTTGAATAGGACCAGATCCCTGACATTACACAAAGCACAGCGAGTGTCATTTTAATTTTCTCTTTCGCTTCATCTAAGAGAAGTGCAGTCAGTGTTAAAATAATGGGGTAGAGAAAAAGGACGTGTCGTTCTTCGTCAAAAATAACTGAGTGACGTAGTAATATGAGCAGATAGGGGAGTAATAGAAAAACTAAAAGCCAAAGCCGAAGTCTGGTCTTTGATTCTTGAGTTCGCTTTTTGGAAAGAAAGAAGAAAAAAACTGCGTAAATTATTATGAATAGAACAACCGGTGTGACCATGACCGGTATCCACGCAGGAATATACCAAAAAGGAAGATGATCTGCCGAGTACTCCAATCCAAAGAGACGAACGATGGGGTGAGCACCATACTGAGAAAATAACTTTACAGCATCCATCCAATTGCGAGGCGTTGCATTCCACATCGTTGGCCAAAGGAGGTAGATCCAAAAAAGTGCTGCAAAAATCGGTTTGAAGACGGATTTTAATATCCCCTTTTTTCGCTCCAAAGAAAATCGCCAGATCCACCAAATAAACAAATGAAAAACCAGTGGAAAGCGGGTCAGATAGGGAAGAGTAGCTAACAGAGCACCCCAGAAGAGATTTTTATTTGAAAATCGGAGATGTGGAGGCAGCTTTGATACATGATTGATGTGAAGCCAAAGAGCTAAAGTAGAGAGTAGGTAAACGGAAGCAGCAGGAAAATCTTTGATATTGACTAAACTATGCCCTCCTAAGCGAATGCAACCAAATAAAAGGCTAGATGCTAAAACTGCGGTCGATGATTTGATCCCAGCGCGACAAAGGAGTCGATAAACCAAATAAAGTGTGATTGGAAAAAGAGCAAAGTTGAGCGCATGAAAGACCCATGCAGGATCTTTGAGAAAATAGAATACTGTTTTTGAAAATAGAGTCAGCAGTAGGGGCCAGAGTGGTCCATACCAGGCCAAGATGTCGTCTCCGAGCGGCCAGTTCTGTCCTAGATAACGACTGAGAAGCCAACGGCCTTGGTCGATGTGGAGTGGACTATCCCATGTCATGACCCCGTGACGAGTAAAAATAAAACCTAATAGGATTCCTAGGAGCGAAATGGCGGTTAATATTTTAGTTTCAGAAGTTTTCATTTTTTCCCGACACAAACTGCAAAGAGAGCAAAGTCAAAACTAAGGGCAATCCTGTGATCAATGTAATATGAGGAGCCTCAATGAGGTAGTCTTTTCCTTGAGCGAGCAAGCTGCCCCAGGTGTCACTCCCAATCGGACAGCCGACTCCTAAAAAGGACAGAGTTGCTTCTGCTAAAAGGGCGTGAGCAAAAAGATTTGGAAATTTAATTTTACACAATGAAAGGAGAGGGGAGAGCAGATGTCTTGTGACAATCCAAGCGGAGTTCCCTCCTAGGGCTATCGAAGATAAAACAGAACCTTCGCTCATCAATTCTACCGTTCTAACATAGATCAACCGAATCATTCCCGGCAAAGTTCCCAGTGCGAGAGTAAAAATCAGGGTCCCCCATCCAGGGCCTTGGACTGCAGCCCAAGCAAGAGCCAGTAGTAATGATGGGAAGGCCAGGGTCATGTCTAAAAATCTGAGTATAGGAAACCGAAAGCTGGGTGACATGAGTGCCAGAGCAGTTCCGATGAGAATACTCAAGAAGCAGGAGACTGAAACCACGGAAACCGCAAAACTTGCACTGAAGAAAGAAGCGTGAAGGGTGAGGGGGAGTAGGTTTCTTCCGAAGGCGTCATATACGCCCAAGGAATTAAAAGCCAAATTTAGCGGGAGATTGTATTCCATTTTTTTTCCCGCAAGGAAGAGTGAAAGGAAGAGAGCAGGGATAAACCAGAGACAGAGCCAAGCGAAAGATATTTTTTTCATGAAGAACCTCTCCGGTTCTGAATGAGGTTTTGCGCAAAATCTCCAAGCAAGTTCCCCGTCAAAGCAAATAACGCCCCCAGGAAAACAGCGGCCTCCACCAGTGGGTAGTCTCTTTTTAGAACCGAATCAATGAGGAGTGATCCCATCCCAGGCCAATCAAAAATAATTTCTACCACAAACGAGCCGGTGAGGAGTGAACCGATCTGAGTGCCCAAGAAAGCTAAAAGCATCCCGGAGGCTGGAGCTAAGCCATATTTCAATTTTATTTTCCATTCCGCAATGCCCCTTCCCCTGGCGGCCTGTGCAGGGTTGAGGCGAAGAGTTTCTTTGACTCGGTCACGAATGAGCCTCGACCAGAGCCCTGAAAAATGTATGGCCAATGTCAAAGCAGGCAACCAGACACTTCCGTTCAATGGAAAGAGATCGAGTTTGACTGAAAAAAGATAGATGAGCATCGGACCGATCCATGGAGTGGGAAGCGCTGCTGTCAAGGACCCATAAAAAGTACAAAATCCGTCAAAATGCTCATACCAAAGTCCCAAAAATAAACTGATACTTAAACCCAATAAAAGAGCGAAAAAGGTGAGGTGTAAAGTGTGTAAAAATCTTTGCCACAAAAGAGGTGCAACAGGCTGGTGAGACAAGATCGATTGCCCCAGATTTCCGTGAAGAGCTTTTTTTAGATCCAAGACCAAAGCTTTTACAAAGGGCTGGTCTAACCCAAGTTCTTCTCTCAAAGAATTTTTTGCTAAGTTTGTACCTGTTTCCGCCATGAGTGTGTCAAGTGGGTCCCCGGGGAGAAATCGGATCAGTGCTCTAGAGGCAGAAAAAATGAGAAAAACAGAAAAAATAAGGACCAAAATCCGCTTGTACATAGTTGGCTACTTACTAAATGCCATCATTTTATAAAGCACTAAAATTATAAAGCACTAAAAAAACTTTTAGCCACTTTTTCTGAGGACATCTCGACCGTAAATCGCTGAGTCTGGTTTACGATTTTTACGGGTGCTCCTGTGTTCTCTACATACCAGATACTGGTTGAATTTTGAAAGTTTACCGTGATTTTCTGCGATTTAGTTTTTGTCGCAAAAGCATCCGATTTTTCTTTACGCACCCAACCCGATACAGGAGAAAATCCCACCTCGATATTGTCTTCGAGAAGGGCGAGAAAAGTCTGCATTTTCCCTTCTTTCAGCGTGCTCATGTGCTTTCCTATCCAAACTGGAAAGAAAACTTCAAAAATCATATTTTTGGGCATCACTTTACGAATAATGGGGTACTCCTGATTTGATTTGGAGATTTTGATATTCAAAATATTTCCTTCTGCGGTCCCATTGATTTTAGTTTCGGTGGACCGGTATTTGGATTGAAAATTGAAGGATAAGGGAGTGAGCTCAGGATTATTCTGTACAAGTCCTCCGAGATGCTCTTCGTTAATGAAGCCCTCTTCATTTTTCCAATAATGATCTTGAAAGAAAATCTTGTTTTCTTTGATTTCGACACGGTCGTGATAGTAACCGTAGTGAGCTTTGTCACCGACTGTCACGGTATACCAGCGATCCCAAAGCACTGGGTTTTCAGTGGACTCAGAAAGTATAGGGAGAAAAAATAAAAAGACGAGAGCTGTTTTTTTATTCATAGATTTATTTACTCACATTTCCATTTAGTTCTTGTCTAGTTTTCGTTGAATCGACGCAGTCACCGCTGCTCCTGTTAAGATCATCAGCCAGAGTATGTAGATCCAAAGCAATAAAATGGGAATAGCACCTAGACTTCCGTAAATCTTGCTGTAGTTGACCACGTTTTGAGTGTAAAGCGAGTATGCGAGTCTTGCAAAGCTCCAAATTCCAGCAATCAGAGCTGCCGAAAAAAGAGCAGGCCAGGTGTGGACTGGGCGATTGGGTACCCATTTATAAATAATGAAAAGCAAAAACCAAATTGAGATAAAAAATCCAAATCCGCTGGGGAATATTTTTACGAATTTGAGTTGTGAAGAAGTCGCTGCTCCAAACGCCACTGAAAGAGCGAGAGGACCGAGCGTGATAAAGAGCCAATAAGCAGAAATTCTTTGGAACCAAGTTCTGTTCAAGCTTGTTTTCCAAACACGATTGATGGATTTTTCGGCGCTTGAGAGCATGCTCATGCTGGTGATGATGAGCCCAATCATCCCGCCCACTCCGATTGCACCTGCATGGGCGTTTCCAATCAGTCTTCGAACTGTTTCCATCGCTTCTGTGCTGCTGCCTTGCGCTAGGTTTTCAATAATGAAGGGTTCTACCGTGGAGAGGAGTTTTTCCATCCCTCCAAAGGCATGAAAAATTGAAAAACTGACAGCGAGCAGAGGGACAATGGATAAGATCGTTGTATAAGCGAGACTGGAGGCAGTGAGTGCGAGTTGAGCTTCTTGGAATTCTTTTTTTGTGTCTCGCGCAGCTGCTTTGAGTTGAGTGAGGAAACTTCTAGTCATAGATACTTCTTATCGAATTTCATGAAGGATTACTTGAATTTCACTGCCTTCTGTGATTCTTTCGCTGATTAAGGAGAATGCACCATGAAAACGGAAGTAAAAAATGGACTTATTTTATCGGGAATGATCGGATCTGCTTTTTTTCTGAACATTTTAGTCGGAAATGCTTCTATCAGTGCTCAAGACACGAAAATAGCAACGGTGGATTTGCAGAAAGCCATCCAGACTGTGGACACTGGCAAG
>JAHFAB010000198.1 GCA_023250795.1 Bacteriovoracaceae bacterium | reverse complement strand
TCGATAGAAGCCAAGAGACGCCCTCGTTCACGGTAAGCATTAATCAGGTCGGCAACTTTTGCCTCTTCACTGAGGTCTTTAGAACTGATCTGAGCTTGAGGAAGTTCCTTGCCGGCCCCACTCGGCACACCCAGTTCGTTGCCTAACTCAAGGCCCTCAAAAAAAAACCGCCAAGACTCCTCCACCGAATAAGGGTCCGACGCATAGCGCTCAAGCTGCTCATCTATGTAGGTAGCATTCTGGCTTTTTAGGTAACTAAATTTTTCCACAAGTTGTTTCCAGCCTCTGATGTTAGCAAATTATTTTAAAATACTCAATGCAGCCCAAAAGGGTCCCTGATGACAAATCTGAATTTGGTCAGGTCTTCCCAACACAAGAGCACTATACTCTTTATATGGCATCCAAGGATACTCCGTTAAGTAGTAAGCGTCTTCTTTTTTTAGGGGTCCTTGATAATCTCTTTGGGCTTCTGGCTGTTCGGGTGCAAAAGCATAACTATGGATGACCACCTCTACTTCACGAGAATATTTCTCTAACAAGGGACGAATTCCCTGAAAATCGACCGAACGAGTGTAATCTTTATCAGGTTTATGACTCGCAAGCTCAACCAAAATATCCGGCCAATGGGGTTGCCAAATTTTTTGACGGTCCCCAATTGTATTTTCAATACAACTCACCCAGTTTCGATATTTTTCCCAATTGTAAACTTGCCGACTGTTTTTCCATTGCATCATGGCAACACTCACCTCTAAAAACACTAAGACCCCCAGAAAAAAGCAGCCTAGATTTCCGACCCATTTTGGAGGTGGGTTTCTAAAACTAGAAATGACTAAAATCAGAAGGGGCCAAAAACTGAGGTGGATTAGAGAAATAAACCATGTCTCTGGTTTTGTGATCCAAAGATGAAAGGTCAACCCAAAAGCTAAAAGAGAAGCCAAAACCAACTTGTTTTTATCTGGATCTTTTACAGAACGATAAATTCCAAGCCCTATGGCCAAAACTATTCCTGCCCAAGTAAGCACTTTTCCTAAGTTGAAAAATTTTGGATAAGGGACTGGATTTCCGAGGGACAGAAAGAGCGAGTGAAAAACTCCATAGGCGTCTTCGACATAAGAATTATGAATCTGAAGACGTGAAAACTGTGTCAGCATTTGGGACTGAAACAAATGAAAGTTGGAAAAAAGATAAACTATCCATGGACTCAATAAAACAAGGGTTCTCCAAAAAACGCCAGAAATCATTTTGAGTGACTCTTTCAAACTTCTTGAGAGTAACGCAATCCCGGTGGGCAATATTAAAAAATAAGCTTCGAAATGGACATAAGCTCCCAGTGCTAAAAAAGTGGAAAGCCGCCAAAGATTCAATCGACCCCAAAATCCATCAAACTCCATGAGAATGAGTAGCCAGAAAAACCCTATCCAAATTTCTGGTCTGACCACCATGGCTCCCCATCGGATCACAGGGGAAAAAAAAGCAGCTAAAGTAATCAGCCAAATCCATTGGGGTTTGAAATTCTTTTTCTCCATCCACTTCATGAGCAAAAGAGCCCAAAAAACAAAAATCAAAACTCCATAAACTCGAATCCCATGGCTTGAGTGAATGCCTAAAAAATTTCCAATCCCCATCAAAAGAGGAAGTCCAGGCATCGAATTAAAATTTACAACATCATAACTCGGCACAAAAGCCGCTTGGGCATGCATCCTGTAATGGAAGGGCCACTTTAGCCAATCGATTCCTGTGAGAAAAAAAGCTGAGTCATCCGGCCATGGCGTAGGAAAAAAGGAAAGCGAAGAAGCCCAAAAGAAAAAACCACATAGAATGATAATAACAGTCAGTAGTTTAGAGTTCATCAGTTTGTTATACACTTAACTAACTGATATCTTTTTAGATGTTAAGATGCAATATAATTGGTCTTTTATTGGTAAATTAATGAATTTTAATTGACATATTCATTTCTCTTTGCAATAATCACTGCTTGATTAGGAGGTAAATATGGCCATAGCTTTTAAAGAACTAGAAGTACTCAACGATCTGTATACGCCAGAAAGCCCTTCTGAAATTAATTTAAAACGCTTGGCGACCCTGCTGGATCTAAAAGACAAAGACCTTGCTGATGCATTTAAAATTGATCCCACAACTCTGAGCAAAAATCCATATGCCTCTTCGAATCCTGTTCTTAAACAATGGATCACTATTTTTAACTTAATCATTATTATTATTTCAGAAGCTGAACCAGAGCTTTCACCTAATGGAATAAAAATCCGAATGCAAAAATGGCTCAAACTCCCAAGACCAGAGTTTAACGGTAATAGCGCCGTTGATGAAATGAGAAAAGGAAAATCTCGTCTTGTAAAAAACCTACTAGAGCAGCTCATTGGATAATCTGTGACGGAAAGCAGTTTCCTTGATTTTTCTTTTGATAACGAATTTGAAGCAGAGGTCTATGCAAAATGGTTCCTTCGACTACATCTAGACTCTCTTGAAAGTGAATTTTCTTCTGATGAATGGAAAAAATTTCTTTCTCGGCGTGAACTGCGACTTAAAGCAGAATTAGATGATCTGCTGGAGCTCAACTTTTCTTCCGCTCATGTATGTAGTTTGCAAAAAAAATCATTATTTAAAATCGCAAAAGAAATTCATCACTCCCCTCTAAACAGTGAAGGCTCCTTTCTTAAAAATTCAAGGTTTAACTATAAAAACATTCAGCAAATGCACAACAAAGTTATTTACATGGGACAAGACCGACAGTGCTGCTATGGAGAGTTATTTCATTATTTTCCTCTCATTAGAGAAACATCTTTTGACCCAAACCAGTTTTTTTCTGTATAAAAAAAACTCACTGTTTTTTACATGAAGGCTCGCATTGAAAACAACTTTTTTTATTATCTGAATTTATAAAAACCCTTACCGATCCACAAGAATAGACAGGCTCATAATGAAACTGCTTAAGCCAAATGGGAAGGGTTTCATATTCATGCGTTCCCATGGGCCAGTTGTTGACAGCTGGATCAAAAACTACGCAATCAACCCATTGATTTTCGGGTCTGTTCAGTTTTGGCAAATGGTGAATCCAGTAACGACCCGATAAATGAGGCACTAAAGCACCCGAAACAGAAAATGAAAGATCATCTGTTAGACAGGGAATCAAAACCTGACTAAGCCATTCATGATGTTCCGTGGGATGATTGTACCTAATCCGATACATTTCTGATCTTCCAAAAAGAGCAAGCGCCCAGAAAATGATCCAAATTTTATAATTAAATTTATAGTACTTTATTTTTTCTAGTGCAAAGGGCAACGCCCAGAAAAGACCGACTGATGGTTCAATGGCATAGTGATAGATAGGGTTCAGACGATGATCCCCCTCGGATAGAAAAAGCATGAGATAGCCTGGAACTGCTGCGGTAAAACATCGCCAATTGAGAAGAGGTAAAAATGCCAGTGGCGCTAAAGTCCAAAATAAAAATTTCAACCTTGTAACATGAAATAAATGAGATCCAAACTCATGATATAACCCTGCATAGACATAAGAACTCTGAAAAAAATGGGGAACGACTTTGGTGTCGAACAAAAATGTAAGTACCCCCAATAAAATAAAAACGATCCCTCGCTTTTGAGTGTAATCTCGAGTCCTCTCTGGCCCTGCTCGAAGGCAAAGACCCAGACCAATCCCTGCAGCCACTGGACCAGCAGATTCTTTTGCTCCTAAAGCCAAAGAAAAAGCAATCCATCCTAAAACTCGTTCTGATTTTTTTTCTGATTGAACTCCTGCTAGAGCGCTTAGAAAAAGAGGGAGCATCAAACATTCTGGATGGAAATCAAATGCATTTGCATTTCTAAGGGGCAAGTAGCTCCAATAGAGAAGGGGTAAAACCGCGTTTAATGTATTATTTTTCCCCAAATACTGATGCCCCAATTTTAATAATGCAATCGCCCCAAAGGCTAGTCCATAAGCTTGCAAGATGAGAAGAGTTTCAGGAAAAGGGAAGAAATAAAAAAGAGGGGAAAAAATGAAGAAAATGGGAGACTGGTGGTCAGAGAAAAGATTAATTCCGTTCTTTAGAGAGGAAAAATAGCCATTTCCATGGACCCAGTTCCAAATCGTGTTTGTAAAAATCCCAAGATCAGCAGCTCCACTCCCATATGCAGCATGCCGCCTGAGAGATGCCAAAGCCCAGAGAGTCCCCACGGCAAAACTTCCAAGCCATACTGTTTTTATGTGATGCGTTAAAACAAGAGAGGTCCAAAATTCCCAAGTTTTTTTGGCTAATCTCACTGAACTCGTATTTTCTAACGAGATCCCAAATCCAGAATGAAAGATGACTGTAAGTAAACTGACAATCAGGACCGGAACCGCCAATTCAGTCAGTTCAATATGAAACCCAGGTTTCTTGATCCAAACCCCACCTGTCAAAAGGGGGGAAAAAATCAAGATCCAAACACTGAGATCCCAAAAATATCGACACAAGCTTGGCAAAAACTCTAGTCGTAAGAAAAATTTAGAGGTAAGTTTTTTCATATAAGGAATCTATGATCCATGTCTATCCTGTTTGACTGTCTTGTTTCAATATTATTTATGATTTTGTTCTCTGGGGGTATCCCCTGGCACGACAAACTCCTTCTCAAACATGGAGCTGATTTGAGAAGGACGATTGTAATCTTCGTTATTTTTGGCCTTCTCTCTTCTCCCTATCTTAAAAAAAGCTATCTCCTCAAAGGGATTAGAAAATTCCTTGAGATCCTCA
>JAHFAB010000197.1 GCA_023250795.1 Bacteriovoracaceae bacterium | reverse complement strand
CTATACTCAGTGACATAAATAATTGCGCAAGGCTGCGAGTAGATTTTGTGCCGAAACAAGGAAGGCGAGTAAAAAAACCGAAGGCATCCCCTCTGTGGGATGTTGAGGATTTTTTTACGAGTCTGACGAAGTTGCAGGCCAAAAGATACCGCAAGATGCGCAATTATTTATGTCACTGAGTATAAGTCCAACGCTTGGGACAATTTGACTCACACCAAATGAACTCCCCTGCTTAAAAACTTGGCACCGTTTTTGCAATTACCTATGAGACGGAGATCCATATGAAACAAATGCCAATGATAGAAAAATACATGACACCGATGCCTCATACGATTAATTCGAGTATGCCGATCAAAACGGCGGTACAGATGATGCGGACAAATAGAATACGACACTTGCCAGTGCAAAACGCGGGAAAACTCGTTGGGGTTCTCACCGATCGGGACATCAAGCTTGCAAGTTCTTTCAAAGGACCCGATGACCTCTTGGTCGAAGATGTAATGACACCGGATCCTTACACAACGACACCTCAAGCATCTCTAGATCAAGTTGTCTTTGAGATGGCCGAACACAAGTATGGCTGCGCGGTGATTGAACAAAAGAATGGAAAAGTGGTTGGGATTTTTACAGCAAACGATGGTCTACGCGTCTTAGGTGAGGTGCTGCAAAATTATTTTAAACCCATACAGACACCCGTCGGTTAATGAATCTAAAACGTTTCTCACGACAAATAGTACTGCCAGAGATTGGAGAGTCTGGACAGCAGCGCCTAAGCGATGCACGTGTACTCTGTGTAGGTATAGGAGGACTGGGTTCTCCGGCGGCTTTGTATCTCGCTGCAGCGGGAGTGGGAAAAATCGGCCTTGTTGACTCAGACACAGTGGACATGTCCAATTTGCAACGCCAAATTCTTTTTACGACCTCAGAACAGGGAGGTCCAAAAACCAGTTTAGGAAAAGCACGCCTTGAGAAACTAAACCCTGAAATCAATATCGAAGCTTTTAATGAACGTTTTAACGCTCAAAATGCAGAGCGACTTCTTTCAGGATATGATTTGATCATCGATGGGAGCGATGATTTTGAAACTAAATTTCTGATCAACGACGCTGCCTACAAATTTGGAATCCCAATGGTTTATGGGGCTGTAAATCGCTTCGAAGGCCAAGTGGCTCTATTTTCCGGAAAGCAATCATCCTGCTACCGTTGCCTCTACCCAGCACCCCCCAAAGCACCTATCAGAAATTGCGCAGAAACGGGTGTATTGGGAGCGTTCGTTGGAGTCATTGGGACATTGCAAGCGACCCTGGGGCTCCAATACATTATTTCTGGAGGAGATCACAAACACCCTCTTTACCCACAAGTGGGAAGCCTCACTTTATTTGATATGAGTGGAACTTGGAAAATCCGCAAACTTCAAGTCTCAAAAAATCCACACTGTACAACCTGCCAGATTCCCCCAAACGAAGTGATACTTCGATCCGAGCCAGAAATATGTTGGAATGTCAAAACGATTGAATCTAATGCCTTGATTAATCTGCTTGCTCGCCCCCACCCACAAATCCTCCTTCTGGATGTAAGAGAAACTGAAGAATGGAATAGCGGGCATTTGCAAGGAGCCATTCACTGGCCACTTTCTCGAATAGAAAAAGGAGACTTCCCTCCAAAACTGGTCTCTGTTGAAAAAATGATTGTCTACTGCAAATCAGGAAAGCGCTCCAAACAGGCAGCACGAAGACTCAGCGCAGCCGGGATTGATTCTGTTTACCATTTGGAAGGGGGGCTCGAGTGTGGGATTGAACTAAACCGATCGATTTCAAATCTGATTTCTACAGTTCGCTCACCGACCTGAATCACTTCCTTGATTGATTTGTTTTTTCCAAAAAATAAAAGGTCGTCCAATTCTACTTGAGGAACTAAAAGCTCAATATGATTATGCCCTAAAACCTCCCAACTCAGTTTTCCATCCTCTTTGCACCGCACATTGAACCCAAAATCTTGATCAAAAAGTGGAAAACATTCTTCAAACTTCCCCTCTCGCGCGAGTTCAAACGCCTCATCCTTTTTTAACCTGATCCGAATGGATCGAGAATCGAGTTTCAAATTCATAATGACACCCCTTCATTGATTTTTACCCAATCGGAAAGAAAATTTGCGTTAGCCATTACGCCACTGAGCTCTACTTCTAGTGGGAGGCGCTGCATCCCAAGCAGCTCTTGCAATAATCGAATCGAGCGCTGGCTTGCCTGATCCGTTTGACAGTGATCATGTACGGTTTTTTGTGTTTCAAAAGTACAACTCATCAAAAAAGGCATTTCAAATCCATGATACCCAACGGCTGCACATTCACGGTATCCAATTAGCCTTTGTAAAACCTGTACGGTCAGCAGCGGCATGTCGACTGGAAGTATAAGAAGCCAGGAATTTTCCTCAATCTCTTGACTCATAACCGCGTCAATAGCCGACATCACTCCTGCTGCTGGACCCAGTCCCGGCTGGATATCGGGTATACATTCTCTATTGGGGACATCTCCGCATAAGTAAACTCGGCCTTGGTGTGTAGCAACACTCTCAGACGCAAGCCTTAACGCTCGATCCACTAAGGGTACACCCTCAAATTTGAGAAACCGCTTATCTGTTCTCATTCGAGAGGACCGCCCCCCAGCCAGTACCGCTGCATGAACTCTAGTGTTGACAAAGCGCATGTCCCTTGAGCCACTCCGTTTCTCCATCGCTGTAGAATTCTTTTTTCCAAATTGGAGCTCGCAATTTGATCTGCTCGATGATGTATCTCGATGCCAGATAGGCCTCATCTCGATGAGGAGAGCTCACTCCAATTGCAACACTGATTTCGCCAACCGAAAGTTTTCCAACTCTATGTAAAATACAGATTTTTAGTTCCACTCCCCATTTTGAAATGGCTTCTGTAACAATTTCTTCTAACGCTTTTTCAGCTAGAGGTATTGCGGCGTCATATCCTACAGCAATCACTTCACGTCCTTGATTTTTTGCACGGACAGAGCCAAAGAAAAAAGTCTGTGCTCCATGGCTAAAATCACTCGCAAATTCAAACACCCGAGACGGATCAATTCTCTCATGTCTAATCTCGCAAAGGACTTTCTTCATCTTTCACCCCCCACAAACCGGCGGTAAAATGAGCAAATTGCAAGAGCCTGTCAGAAAGTGATCCTGCGAGAGCACTCTTGTCTCATCTGCTATAGCCGAATCCTCAATCAATTGTTCATCTGTAAAATCAGGAAATAACTCCCTCAAGCGATCAGCCAGTCGTTTTTTAAACATTTTTACACTCATGGATTCATGAACTTGAAAAGAGATCGGAGTTCCCTTTGACTCATATTTTCGAAACGCTCCAAAAAGATTGAGTTTAATATCAATCACCGGCACAGTGGTCACGACAAAACCCCCTTCTCAAAAGCGTTGTGAAGAGGGACGATTTCTACACCCATCTTGGCTGAGCAAAGTGTGCCTTCTTCTGGCAGGATGACCCAACAGTTGGCATCTAGAAGAGCACTGACTATGTAGGAAGCTTGTCCTTTGAGGGCTTCTACTTCGAGACCGCTAGAGCCGACACGTGCTTTACCTTTGAAAAAACAACGTAGTCCTTCGGGTTTTGGACAGTCATGGATGAGACTTGCCTTAAGCGAATTTTCTCGAGCCAATCCTAAAAGAGAACGAATAAAAGGCTCTACGAAAAATCTTAGACCCACAGCCGTTGATACAGGATTTCCGGGTATTCCAAAAAAAAGAGCCTTATTTTTTCCAGATCCAAACTCAGCAAATAAGATGGGCTTCCCCGGACGAATAGCCGCCTTATGAAAATATGTAGTTGCCCCCATATCTTTGAGTACCTCAGATACGAAATCAAACTTTCCCAACGAAACGGCTCCAGTGCTAATAAAGATTTCAGCGCCATCCGCAAGTGCACGCTCGAGAACTTTTCTATAACGGGTAGGATCGTCACGAACAATACCAAGGTAATCAGATTTTATTCCAAACTGAGAAAGTGCGGTGAGAAGGAAATGTCCTGTGGAGTTTCGAATCATGCCTTGTGCAAGGTAAGGCTCATCTGGTGGTACTAGTTCACTCCCCGTAGAGACGAGAGAGATTTTAGGAAGAGTTTTAACATTTAACTGGTTGATCCCCAAGCTTGCACAAGCAAGAACGTGTTCCGGAGCAATTCGAACTCCATCCTCTATAACCAGCTGACCCTCAGCAAAATCTGTTCCTTGTAAACGAACATTTTCTCCTGCTCGACTGGGACGAGAGACTTCGATTGCTTGGATCTCGCCACTTGGAGTTTTGACGACAACAACGTCCTCTACTTTTACCACAGCATCGTAACTCCCTGTTGGTAAAGGAGCTCCAGTCATAATCTCAACAGCCACGCCAGATTTATTTGCACATGCCGCTTCATAGGCCTGGAGATCTCCAGCAGCTACTAGACCCTGAACTCGGATTCGAACGGGATTTGATGAACTTGCATTCGAAGTATCTGAAGAAAATATTGCAAAACCATCCATCGCCGAATTTGTAAACGAGGGGATTTCTTCTTTACTGAAAATAGGAGATGCTAAAATTCTTCCGACTGAATCCAAGACTGGAATCCTCTCAGAACGGAGCCTTCTTAGAGAACCGATTTCTTCTAAAAGGTGAAGTGCCTCATTATATTGAATCATAGATGCGCTCCTTTACTTTATTATTAAATAAAAATTCGAAAAAAATACCGAAACCGAGCACCCAAAGAAGATTTTT
>JAHFAB010000196.1 GCA_023250795.1 Bacteriovoracaceae bacterium | reverse complement strand
GGTTTAGACGAAAGTGATACAGAAAGGAGTGCAGCAAGTTTCAATTCGTGGGGAACAGCTGAGAATATAAAAGTGAGAGAGATCCAAGATGGTCTTAAAAGTGAAGTTCCCATAGGTGCTGATATTGCTGAGTTGAAAGCAAGATTGAGGATTGATGGAGACAGTTCTGATGTAATTGACAAGCGCATCATAGCGATAGAGCAAGCAAGAAACAATGTTTTAAGCTTGATCAATGGTTTTAATTTGAATCCTAAGATCAAAGACCAGATTTTGGTTTCAGACAGAAGAGGTGGATTTGTATTGTCCCCAGAAACTGTGAACATTTTACGCCATGTACCGAGTTTTAAGGGTGATAATGTGTCTAAAGAAAGTGAAATTCAGAAATACACTGATTATGTAAAAGAAAAACTAACAATCGCTTATCCCGCACTCAAAAATCAAAAAGTCAATTGGGCGGCTCTCACTTTAGAAATGAAAAATTATTACAATCTTAGCAAAGATCTTTGCTTGAGTGTGATGACAGATATGAGTGAGCCTTTTCAATACAAAAGCGCAAGCAAGGGAGGTATGCTCTTTATTGATTTAGCAGGTTTTGGTGCTCAGCAAATTTCTAAAACCATGAAAGCCCTGAGTGGAAAAGCACCTAGTGATATTGCAAATTTAACAAAAGGGCGTTGGATCAGAGTTGCTGAAATGGCTCGTGAGCAAGAAAAAATAGTGACTCGGGAAATGGATCGGGTGACAGGTGCGATCAGAGATGGGATCGCTGAAGGACTTGGGGTGAAGCCAGAGGTGGTAAAAGTGACACGGACTGGGGATGATTTGAGAATCGCTTTTGAAAATGAGCCATCGAAAGAAGAGCTTGACCGAGTTTTAAGAAAAGTTTCAGCAGCGATCGATAATGAGTTTGCAAAGTCAGAATATCCAGACTCCATCTCTGCTAGAGAGATTCGGACGCGTTTAGTCTTTCAATATCCGGATCGTCATAGATCTGAGTTCAGCAGTGACCCAGATTCTCGCGCAAAATTTGCAAACGAAGCGCAAGATTTTGAAAAAAACGTAGTTTCTAGATTTTCTAAAAAATTATCAGACAGAGGTAAAAGCCCAAGTGATGTTTTGAGTCGTTTAAAATTCATTATAGATGACGCACGACAATTAGAAACACCCTATCTCTTAAGACTTAGAATTTATGAAATTAAGGGGGGTGTGAGTGGTGATGAGGTTCGAGATTTAGAAGAAGCTTATCATGAAATTCTTGCAGAAAAATATCAACATACAAGTAATCTGAGTGGAGTTTCTTATCCTGATGGATACAACCCGAGCAAGGTTCAAGGCCCTCCCACTGGCTATATCGATGATACGAAAAAATATAAAAATCCTGGAATAAGTCCTCCAGATGCTCATCAGTAAAATGGGGGTTGAACCGCTTGGAAATGGGCACTTGGCTAGAAACTGCTCACTAAAAGCTTTTCATTCCAGAGTAGGTTCAAAAATTCTTTCCAATGTATGAATGTAACTCCATTTTCTTGTCTCCGTTGAAGATCAAGAGAAACTAAGAAATACTTCTGGAAAACATTTTCTTCTCTGATTGCCTGCAGTCCAATCGTGTCGCGCATTGTGGCTCTTTCCTTCGCTTTGACCTCAATTGCAATAAAGTCACCAATCACAAAATCCACTTCTTGTTTATTGACTGATCTCCAATACAAAAGTGGGGCGTGTATGCGCTGATAGCTGAGTGCAGCTCTTAATTCCATATAGATAAAGTGTTCAAATGCTTTTCCGTAATCATCAGAGTGAGGAGAAATTGAAGATTTAGTAACGATAGCATTTGTGACTCCTATGTCGAAAAAATAAAATTTTGGAGTTTGTATTGCCTTTCGTTTCTTAGATTCCCTCCACGGTTCAAGTATGTCTCCGATGAGTGTGTCTTTCAAAATTTGATAATGTTCACGCACAGTAGATTCACTGACCATTGCATCACTTCCTATGCTTGCATAATTAATTTGTTGCGTGTTACTGATCGCTGCAGATTTTAGGAAACGTGCGAATTTTCCAAGCTGTCGTACTTGTGCTTCTTGCTCTATCTCTTCGCTGAGATAGGTGTTGACGTAACCGATGAGATCTTCAAAAGGTTCTTCAGACATTAAAACAGAAGGCAGTCCTCCATAGGTCAGATAGCGTCCAAGATCAAAATTTGGAATTTCAAAATAAGTGAGTGGAAAAAGTTGCGCCATTCGAGCTCGGCCTCCCAGTAGATTGGCGGCTGTACGTTTGAGCTTTCGAGCACTACTTCCAGTTAAGAGAAATGGAATTTTCCTTTTTTCAATCAGTCGATGGACTTCATCAAGGAGCTCTGGCACTTTTTGAATTTCGTCAATCACTACACCATCCATTTGGTTCTTCCAGAGAAGAGATTCTAATTCGCTCGGATTTTGGAGAAGCCGCAACCGGGTTTGGCTGTCTAATAAATCAATGACTTGAAATCGTTCAGATAGCGCTTGGCGAATCAGAGTTGATTTTCCTGTTCCCCTGGGTCCAAAGAGGAAATGTGATTTTTTTGCTAAAAGACTCTTGATATCCAGCTTTCTAGTGAGGTCCATTAAACGCATTGTAATGCTGTTAAAATATTTTATCCACAACTATATGATGTATTATGGAATATTAGTGTTTTGATGAATAATTTTAGGTGGTTAGACCCCTGGCTCTGGGCGGTTCTTCAACCCTTGCCATTTGGCAAAGAAGTGGACCAGCCAAGGGAAGTGTCTTTGAAAAAATACAATCACTTTAGCGTGGAGGGTAATCACTTCGATTCTTTTACGGCGGGCAATGGCTCTGACTATTTTTTTCGCAGCAACCTGTCTAGGCATTTCAAGCCAGGAGGGTTTGTGATCATGGGTGCGTTCATGAAAAACTCCCTTGTTATCCACTCTTTGGATTTCGCTTTCGACAAAACCTGGACTAATCTGAACGACTGCAACTCCATGAGGATAAAGCTCAAGGGTGAGGAATTGCGCCAAAGCGTGCACTGCAAATTTGCTCATACAGTAAGCCGAGCCCCCCGCAACTCCCACATAGCCAGCCACACTTCCTAGGAGAGCAAGTGTACCTTTAGATTTTTTGAGATCGTCTATTGTTGCATAAATCGTGTTTAAAACTCCAAAGACGTTGGTTTCGAATTGAAAGCGATAGTCCTCTACTTTGAGTTCATCTAAATCTCCAGAAACTCCAAACCCAGCGTTGGCAACGACGACGTCGATGTGACCCAGTTTTTCTCGAGTGACTTGTACGGCGTTTTGGAGATCTTTTTCGAGATTGACGTCGCAGGCAAAAGTGAGAACTTGAGTGCCGGTCGCGCTCAGTTCTTTTGCTAGTTTGACCAGTCGATCTTCACGTCTTGCACAAAGGGCGAGATCAGCTCCTTGCGAAGCAAATTCGCAAGCGAGGGCTTCGCCAATTCCTGACGAAGCGCCTGTGATTAAGACGACTTTGTTTTTAAAAACTTGAGTTGCTTGTAATTGTCTTCGGCCCATCGGAGTCCCCAATCTGATTTAAACAAAAGTACAGGATTTCCATCTCGATCTTCGAGACAGCGACTGTCTTCTCGTCTTTCGAAATAATCTGCATCCAAACCCGTTCCTTCGACCCATCGGGCATGAAGATACGGGAGTTTTTCTATTTTGACGTCTACATTGTATTCTGATTTGAGTCGAGACTGGAGAACTTCGAACTGAAGTGCCCCTACAGCGGCTAAAATCGGATCTTTATCTCCAAGTCCTCGTTGCTTGTACACTTGGACTACGCCTTCTTCTGCGAGCTGGTCCAACCCTTTTTTGAGTTGTTTGCGTTTCATCGGATCTAAGAGAAGAACTTGCGCAAAGTGTTCAGGAGAAAATCGCGGGATGTCTTCGAACCGGATCGTAGTGCCAGAATAGAGCGTGTCCCCAATCCGAAGCTCTCCAGAGGTATCGAGTAATCCCACAATATCTCCTGGCCAGGCCTCGTCAATCATGACTCTCTCTTGCGCGAAAAACTGTAAGGGTTTGGAGAGTTTGAATTCTGTTTTCAGCCTGGGATTTTTCGCCATCAGATTGCGAGTAAATTTCCCCGAGCAAACTCGCATGAACGCCACTCGATCTCGGTGAGAAGGATCCATATTGGCCTGGATTTTAAAAATAAACCCAGAAAATCCTTCTTGCGTGGGTTCAATCGATTGTCCACCGCTCATTCTTGCAGCCGGTGGAGGGGCGAGCTCGATAAAGCGCTCTAAAAATCGTTCAACTCCAAAATTATTCATCGCGCTCCCAAAAAAAGTGGGAGTGAGCTGGCCTGCCAGGACTTTGTCCAATTCGAATGCATCTCCTGCCATTTCAAAAAGCTCGACGGAATGCATGAGTTCTTCATGCAAAAGTTTTCCTTCCTCTAAGTCTCGTCTCGGACCTGACATGAGTTCTGGAAAGCTGGGGTCTTTTGCACCAGAAACTTTCTTGGGCTGAAGCCTCCCTTTGACATTGGCTTCTCCCTCCGTTTGAAAAAAGAGCACTTCGTTAGACTGTCTGTCGTAAACTCCGCGAAACCGATCCCCGCTCCCAATCGGCCAACTCATTGGACAAGACCGAATGCCTAGGACTTTTTCGATCTCATCTAAGAGATCCAGCGGATCTCGCGCAGGGCGATCCATCTTATTAATGAAAGTAAAAATGGGAAGTCCTCGCATTCGGCACACTTCAAAAAGTTTTCGCGTTTGGGGCTCCACTCCTTTGGCCGCATCAATCAGCATG
>JAHFAB010000195.1 GCA_023250795.1 Bacteriovoracaceae bacterium | reverse complement strand
CAACGTTTGTATCTAATACGACCAATCTGCTAAACATTTATTATTTTTGACCGCTCTGTTTTTTCTTTGCTTTCAATCGTTCTTTTCTAGCTAATTTCACTTCTTTTTGGATTTCTGCGTCAGAAAGCTTATCTAATCCATTTTCTTTTGAAAGATTCCAAGAGTTTCTAAGACTTTCTAAAGCTGCTATTTTCTGCATTTCTTTTTGTACATAGGATAAAGATTCAACACTGACGGGCATTAAAACACCCAAAGGACCTTTGCGACTTGTGATGAGAAAAGGTTCAAATCCACTGATAGCCTTCTCTCCTTGCTGTTGGATTTCTCTTAAACTTTTTGTACGCACAGTTATTTTCACAGCTCCTTACTGAAAGAATAACTGGTATCCATACATATGTAAACAAAATGTTTACATATGTTAACATATTGTAACTATTTGTTTTTCTATCTCAGCCAATCCTGAAACAGGTAAACACCCCATAGATCCATAACTGCGGCTGCAATATAAATAATCAGACTAAAATTAATCCACAGAAAAAATTGCAACCATTGTTTGCTTTCAGGAGCTTTGACAAAAGCCTTGAGCTCCCAAAGAAGTTTGAGCCCCATGCAGGTTGCTATGATTAAATAAAAAGTCCCGACTGGAAAAAATAACGGCCCACCTAAAGCTAGCGCAACATAGGACAAGCACCAAAGCGTGATTTGACGTACAGTCACCCCAGCTCCAAAACTGACAGGAAGCGTGGGAATACTGCCTAGTGCATAATCTTCTTTGTACTTCAGAGCAATGACCCAAAAGTGTGGCATTTGCCAAAAAAACAAGAGAGCAAAAAGAAAAAATCCGCCACCCCAGCTCAATTGTCCATTTGCGGCTGAATACCCCATCCAAATAGGGAGCGCTCCAGGAATAGCCCCAGGCACGGCTGCAAACCCCCATTTTTTTTTCCACCACAAAGTATATAGAACATTGTAGAAAAGAATTGCTGAGAGACCCAAGGCAAGTACGAGACCGCTAATTTGGGCTAGTATAAGAATTCCAAGTCCAAGAGTGAAAAAAATAAAGAGCGCTGCAGATCGATGAGATATTTTTCCGCTCGGTATAGGACGCTTGGAAGTTCGAGGCATCTTTGCGTCTATGGATACTTCTTGAAGCTGATTTAACGCAGAAGACCCGGAGGATAAAAAAAGAATCCCTAATAAAGTGAGAAAGAAATGGGTTAAGTTTAATTTCCTCTCTAATGGCTGCCCCGCTAGATAGCCCCCCATCACACTGATTAATACAAGCGCTACAATCCCAGATTTTGAAAGCTCTTTGTAGGCTCTAAGCGTTTGCATTTTCAATGGCCCAAAGTTTCTGAAACGCCCCTACACAAAGTGCCAGGTAAAATAAAAATCCCCAAAGAGCATAGCCAACTGCCGCGTGGGAAGCGCGAGTCGGAATTCAAACGCCGGACAACACAGTCCATATGCCAAGCATGATTTGTAAGAGCGCAAGTGCAAGAACTCCAAAAGAAAGAGACTGTATGTTTTTTGAAAAATCATTCCCTCGCTCCAACTTTCTTGATGCAATAAAAAGATGCACAAAAACCCCCATGAGAAGAACACCCCACCAGCGATGGGTAAACGCAAGAGCTGTCCCCAGATCCAGTGGAACAGGGAAAAACCCTTCTAAACACAACGGAAACTGTGAACAGGACAGCCCCAAATGCCCATGTCTGAGAATCGCTCCCATCACAAACTGGAGCAAGAGACCTGCAAGGCCAGCACAAGCAAGACGTTTAATTTTTGCAGCCGTCTTGTCATTTTTTGAAGGAGATACCTGAGATGAAATTAAGTGAGCCAAAGTGATCATCCCACTAAAAACAAAAGTGGCAATCATCAGATGCACAGTACTAGCAATCAGTGAAAGCCCCAAAAGAACTGTCAGTGCACCCAAAAGAATTTGGATCACTAAAAGAAAAAGCAGTGAGCGCCCCAAGCGCTTGAGCGAGGGACTCAGTTTAGGAGATCGCAAGACTTGATAAATGGTCGCACAAATCAAAACCGCAGTTGTAAACGCAATGAGGCGGTGCCCCCATTCGAAAAAAACTTCTCTTGCAAAAGGGGGAGTAATTGTCCCATGACAGAGTGGCCAGTCCGGGCACCCAAGTCCCGAACCTGTGGCACTCACCAGATTTCCCCAAACCATGAGAAAGTATGTAAACCCTACTGTCAGCCAAGCTCTTGTGCGCATATTTTCGAAGTCTTATCATGAAGCCGGAGCCGGAGTCATTAAATAAAGCCAAAACTTGACTATACTCAAGAAATGGCGGACAATTATTGAGTATGTTCAACAGAATACTTAATCCCTCGTTATCACGAAGTTTTTTCTTGTTTGGCCCGCGCTCCACTGGAAAATCTACACTCCTAGAAGGACTTTTACCTGAGTCAAAAGCACTTTGGATTGATTTGCTAGATCCTGATTTAGAAAGAGCATTGTCTCAGTCCCCGTCAAAGTTAATTGCAATTCTAAAACAAGAAGAAAACAGTCCCCAGAAAAGAGCATGGGTAGTGATTGACGAAATACAAAAAGTCCCAGAGCTTCTTTCAGTAGTTCACAGCAGTATCATGAAAAAGCAGTTTTTCTTTGCAATGACTGGCTCAAGCGCAAGAAAGCTCAAACGAGGTGCTGCTAACTTGTTAGGGGGTAGAGCCTCTTGGTTCGAATTGTCTTCTCTTACTTTTATAGAACTGAGTAAACAATTTGATTTAGACTTTGTCATGAAGTGGGGCAGCTTACCTGAAATTTTTGATTTGAGTACAGAAGACCGAGTTCGATTTCTCAAAGCTTATTGTAACATCTATCTGAAAGAAGAAGTAGTTGCAGAACAGTTGGTCCGGAAAATTCAACCATTTAGAAATTTTTTAGAATTAGTTGCACTACAAAATGCACAAATTATTAATTATTCCAAATTTGCAACCGATTGCAATGTAGATATAGTGACGATTCAGACGTATTTTGAAATTCTGCAAGATACACTCATAGGCTTTGAACTCCCACCCTTTCATATGTCTGTTAGAAAGAGGCAGCGTAAAAATTCAAAATTTTATCTATTTGATTTAGGTGTAACACGAGCCCTATCTGGTTTCTTAGGAGATGAACTCCATCCAAAAACTTCTCTCTATGGAAAATGTTTTGAACAATTTATTATTACTGAAATCTACCGACTGATGAAAGCTTACGAGAAAGATTGGAAGTTATCCTATTTGATGACAAAAGATGGTGCCGAGATTGATTTGATCATAGAAAAAAATAACAACACTCGAATTGCTATCGAAATAAAATCATCTGAGCACATTGACGAAAAAGAAGTCCACGCATTAGAAAAACTGGCCAATGATATTCCAGAAGCTCAGTTACTTTTCATCTCACGAGACAAGGTAAGTCAAAAACATGGAGGTGTTGAGTGTCTATTTTGGGAACAGGCACTGCTGAAGATTTTTAATGGTGCGGGGTGAAGCTTCAAGCTCTGACGCTCCTCAGCTTTTTTGGAAAGAATAGCTATTTTTAATATTGATTTTGTCCTGTAAATGGGTATAATCAATATTAACTTTAGCCACTGCTAGCCAGTTTTTAATATTAATTTGGACCATTAAAATGTGGATTGAACGAACCATAAAGCAAAATCGGTTCCTTAAAACGATAAAAGAGCTTAAAAATCAAGTTCTTATTATAAGAGGGGCTAGACAGGTTGGAAAGACTTCTTTTATTTTGGAATGTTTTAAAAAACTGGGGGATCACCCGCAGGTGTTTGTCAATTTACTCTATCCAAGTCGCTTCAAAGTACAAGGACTTGAGTATTTTGGGAGAGATTTTTTTGGACGTTCAAGTTCTGGACAAGAGTTTCTAGAGAATATAGAAAAAATACGACCACATTCCCCAGTTCCCGTTTTTATTTTTATTGACGAAGTCGACCACCACCCGGTGGCGATGGAAACAGTTCAAAGTCTAGCCTCTGCATCTGATCGGTTTAAGTTTGTTTTCACGGGTTCAAATCTTGAAAATATCCCTGTAAAAAATGCAGCTACTGGAAGGAAGCATTATTTTGATCTTTACCCCATCAGTTTTTCTGAGTTTTTAAGTGCATGGGAACAAAAAAAAGGGGCAGATAAACGATTCGAGGCTTTTCGTAATGCAACGCTCGATCCTAGATCGATTACTGATTATTTTCATGCGCTGCTGACTGATAGTTTCATGGTCTATCTCCGTCTGGGAGGTATCCCACGCCTTGTTGATACTTATTTAGAACCACAGTTAAACAATCTCAGTGTGCCAGAATTGATCAAAGATCTCGCTATCTCAATAGAAGAAAATGTGAAAGCAATTCTTGGTGAAAAAACAAAATTGTACGAATATGAAGATATTTTAAGAAAACTGGCATATCTTTCAATGAACACTCTCAAATATTCCGGTCTTCAAGTACAGCATGCTGGCAAGAGAGAAGCTCAGAAATTAGTTTCTAAAACAGTCGGTGCTAGGGTGGCTCATAAAATTCGCCTACATGACCTAGAAAAAGATCTTTCGAAGTATATTTTATTTGATTGTGGATTTACTAATTATCTTCTCAATGGATCAGATCTTCTTAATAATGTCTGGAGTGAACAGAGTCAGTCTATTTTATATGAAACATTTGTAGGGAATGAACTGATACATCAACTGATCACTCGAGACGACTTATGCTACTGGAAATCTGGAAATCAAGCCGAGCTAGAATATTGTTTAAGGTCTCGTGGATTCATT
>JAHFAB010000194.1 GCA_023250795.1 Bacteriovoracaceae bacterium | reverse complement strand
AGATCTGCAATTATTTCTGACTCTGAAGAGTCCCCTGAGTTAATTTGAAATACTTTGTCTCCCTGTTTCGTATAAGCAATCATATCGAGCAAAACCAAACCCCCAATCTCTTTTCGATCACGAAGGAGTTGACTTACAAAATATCGCGCACCTAAATCATCCGTAGGGTATTCTTCCCCTGTTAGATGGACGAGCCAGATGTCATGTAATGGGTGACTGTCTTTGAGAGTTTCGGCAGCACGAAGCAGAGCAGCAGTCGCACTCACATTATCGTCTGCGCCAGGAGCAGAAATTCGAACCCCACTTTCTCCTGTCCAACCATGATTTCCATAAAATGTGTCTTCACAAAAAGCAGTATCAATATGATCCGCCATGAGAATCGGATGGTTTTTTGAGGGAGATAAAGAACCAGGAATCACAGCAATCAGATTAGCTTCAGGAATTTCTACCCAACCAAAATCACTCTGGGCAGACCTATCATGATATTTCCATAAAAAATCTTGTCTCAGAGTGGTGATACCCAACTCATGATATCTCCACTCCAAATAAGCAACGAGCCTCTGGAGATCATTCTTCTGATCTGCGCTATTTTTACGGCTAAACCACTCAAAAAAACCCCCAAGAGGCACAACCCCTTTTAGAGTTCCCTGAAGAAAAAAATCGTCCCTTATATATTTTTCTAAAAAATCTCCGGGCCAGTTCAGGACTTTAGCTTTAAAATTATTTTTAGTTTCATATGATTTTGGGCCGATAACATTTTCTCCTGTCCAATGAACTTTTGGGGTGCCAAATTCTCCCGAGTCCAACCATTTGTATTCATCTCCATCAACTCTCAAAATGAAACTGACAGGATTCCCGTTCCACCTCGCAGGCTGTGGGATAGAATGACAGACGGTTTCTTTTTTCTTAAACTCAGCTCGCTTTTCCACCGTTTCATCTACCGAAAACCATCCTCCAATCACATCTTCTCCCTGAGTCCAAACGCAATTTCCAAATTCTGGTTTTAGATAGAGGTCCTTTTTCTGGTTTTGAAGTGTAAATAAGTCTTCAAAAATCAGAACTTCTTCTTCTAAATTTTCAGTGTGTAAAGTCAAAGGGAAAACTGGGGCTGGACCCTCTTTATAATCCCAAGTAAACTTCTCACTCCCAGAGAGCCATTGCCAAGGAAGCTGTCCCAAAGCTCTCCACCTTGCAAAAGCCCAAGTTCGTTGCCCCTGGTCATTTTGGACGGGCCAAAGTTCAAATTCAACCTCAGATCCCAAATTAAAAATCTCACGAATTTTTTTTGCCTGATTTTCTGCCAAATCTCTTTTCGCAGAAGGAATGTTCAGATCCTTTGTCTCACCCAAAATTAGAAACTCTCTCGGGCTTGCACCCAGATAAACCGGTTGCACTTGGTCAGAATTTGCCTGAATAGAAAGCCAAGGCTTTGTATTTAAAGAAAATAAACCAGATAATAATGCGCCAACACTTAAGACAAGCGGACTCATGATGCAATGAGCTATCAACTTCTTTTGATGCTGTCAAATCAAGCGAGTATACTAAACGGACCATGCGAATCCCCCTCATTGTAGATCCTGATCAAAATTTTTTAGATAGTTTACAAAAAGATCCCAAGGCAAAACAAATCCCCCCTCAAGTAGCACGTACAGGAAAGGACGCACAACTCCTACTCTCCAACAAAGAGCACCAGTATTTGGGAATTTTCATTAATCCTAATGTAGAAAATCCGAGTGGACTATCTGTGATTCGATTCGCTCATCAATCCAGACCAGCTACACCCCTTTTTATGCTCCACGAAGGGGTTGAACTACTCACACCCGATGAGCAAGAAAAACTAGGTATCAAAAAAGCCTTTGCAAAACCCATAACCTATTCCCAAATTTTAGAAGTCGTAGGACCGAAAGTTATCTCATTTGACGCGGAAGCTACTCTCGATGCCGCAAAAAAAAATCAAGATAAAATAGGAGTAGAAGTCACAATTGATGATGCTTCGTTTATACCCATTCGGGCTGAAGATTTTCTATCTGGCTCGAAGTGTTTCTTCGATGTCTACATCCGATTGAGTTCCGGTCGTTATGTCAAAATGCTACAAGCTGGTGATCAGTTTACGACGCAGAGAATTTCGAGTTATCTACAAAAAGGGGTTACAAGTTTTTATCTTAGAAAAGAAGTTCAAGAAGCCTATCTAGCTTATTGTAATAAACTTTCTACAACTCTCGTCAAAAGCAATAATACTCCAGTTGAAATCAAAGTTTCACAAACTCTCAACCATGGTGAAGAAACCATGGGGTTTTTCAAAAAACAAGGATTGAGTGAATCAAATCTTGAATATGCGACAAATTTTTTAGACAATGTTGAGACACTAGCAAAACAACTCGACACTGGAAGTTCAGATTTACTCGGTGGGTTTTTTTCTGATTTAGCCTCTTATGAACATGGTGTAGCTACATCTATGATCGCTTCACTGCTCATTATTCCACTCAAAATTGCAGCCTCTCAACCCGTGAAAATTATTGGGTTGGGGAGTCTTCTTCATGACATTGGACTCTACAAATTAGATCCAAGCTTACGTGACGAAGACGAAAGCAAGATGAACCCAACACAGCTTCAAGTTTACTACACGCACCCAACAGTTGGTTCTGAAGCTCTTAAAAATATCAGAGGGATAAATCCAGTCGCCATTCAGGCTGTAGCGCAACACCATGAGAGAAGAAATAAAAAAGGATTTCCAAATAGGCTGGGAGCAGGAGCAATCAACAGAGTAGCGGAAATTATTGGTATCAGCGATGAGTTTGCAAAACTCATTCAAAAATCTCAAAAAGACCCTAAAATCAACCCGCTGCAAATCATGCAAACAACTGTTTTCGAAGGGTTTTCAAACCCAGTTGTCGAGGCATTTAGAGAAGTTTTTCCTAATAAACCACAGTAATAAATAAACTATTCCCCACAAGTCGCTTTGACAATACTGGGGTCCACTTGGTATTTGTTCAGATACTCTCTTCTCTCTTTTTTCATCTGAGTGACCCAGTTAAAGTACTCCTCAAGCCTGCCCGTCTTTTGATAAAATCTCTTAGGTTCTAAAAGTTCCGCTGGCACTTTCTCTAAAAGTTTTAGATTTTCTTTCGCCTCTGGATCTACGATCTCATAACCAAAATCAGGATCCCTCTTCCAACGGAGCTGCCCCGTGACCAAGGCCTCTAAAATAGAAGATGAGTGCAGAATTTTTACCTTGAGCGCCTTCCCTTTTTTTACATCCTCACCATCTCCACCCACGCACCCCGTGTTCATCATCCATAGAGTGACATCCTTCATCGTAGAAGCCAGCTCTCTAAAGCGCTTCGCTTGAAGTGGGTGACTGCCTGGAAAAAAAGGCTGTGTGAAAGGGCTCCTCATTTTTCCTCGCTCTTTACCTGCTGCGCTTGTCTTGGAGGTCTCACCCAACATAAAGTATCCCGAAGCCTGCTCTGGAGAAGAAAACCGCACCAATATCGGAGTGGCAGCATCTTTTCCCTCGTCACGGTTTAAAATCCCCATGGATTTTACCGAAGGAATATTTCTCAGATCAGGCGCATTTCGTATGGCTGACATAGGAACAATAGATCTCCCGTTCTGAGTCCAAGTCGTAAAATCCCAACCCTCTTTTGGAACTCCGTTTACTTCCACCACTTCTTCAAATCGAACATTCCCAGAAATATATCGATCTAAGTTTTCAGCCTTACTACCCGTCAGAACAAATTCGTTTCTATAGGACTCGACTTCTTCTGGAGACATCTTCCCTTTTAGAAAATCTACCTCTCCAGTATTTCGATCTACGTAAATATTTTCCAACCATGCCCGTGAATCCAAGGAAGACTCATAGATCACAGGCTCGCTCTGTGCTGTTAAACCCTCTGTTTTAGCAAAACATCCATTTTCAGTGATGGACATTTCTCCTTCAGGCCAAATACAAACCATATCGTCCTGAATGGGCTGTGTGACTTCACCTTGCTTCGAAAAAGTTGTCGTGGTTTTCCCAGTTCCCGACTCACCCATAATGGTCATCGTAATTTTAGTGTCTCCAAAATGAACTGCTTTTGCCCCCGCGTGCAGAACCATTCCCCCTTTTTGATAAACCCACTCGTTTAACATACGAAGTGCGCCTTTTTTAGATTCTCCAAAATAATCAGGACCCATGATATAAGTAGTCCAATTCTCCAAATCTACGAGCACCGCTTGCCGACCCGGCATCTCATCTACGGAAAAATCTGGGGTATAAATAACTCGAAGGGTGGGCTGAAAAGGCGCATGAATTTTACCACCTTCTACCTGCTCTCTCGGGAACGAGAGTGTCTGTTGCATTCCTGCAATATTGGCTCCCTCTAATGTGTAAAGCCACTGGACCCCAACCGCTCTTTTTCCAATTCCCAAATATCCGTCAATCGCAATGAGCTCACCTTTATGTTGAATGTATGCCGCCTGCCTTTTGATCAGATCTTTTGCAATCGAAGGATCGATCAATTGCATGGAACGCTTTGAAGCGTCTTCTTTATTTCCAATCACATACGTGTATTTCGCCACTCGATTTTTGTTCCGAGAAACTTTGACTAAACTGCCCTGCTTCGTTTTAATCACCGCTGGCGTGTGTTTTAAAGTCAGCAAGCGGAGTTCATCTTGAGTCGGGTTTTCAATATAACTAACTTCGTAGGGCCAGGCACTGAGTTTTATTTTTTCCATGCCTATCCCTTACCTCGCACCGGGAAGGACAGCAATCATGAAATCAGGGCTTGGTTTGCCGCGTT
>JAHFAB010000193.1 GCA_023250795.1 Bacteriovoracaceae bacterium | reverse complement strand
ATTAAACAGTTGAGTGAGGCTTTGGGAGGACATGGATGTCCACAGCTCATGGAGGAGCGTGAGGGTCCCAAGGCAGGATGCCGTGCCGACACCTCAACTGTTTAATTTAAAAGATTAAAAAAAGATGATTTTTAAAAAATAATCTAAGAAATATAATCCGAGTTTTTGATTTAGTTTTGGCTAATAAACTGCGTTATTCATGAGCCAGACCAAGGGTCACATTAGGAGGATTCGACCATTTAGGGGTGACGCAATTTCCCAGTCCATAGGTGAGTCGCTTTACAAAGGTTCCATCGATATTCATGACGTAGATATTTTGTTGTCCGGTGCGATTAGAACTAAAAATAACAAAGTTTCCATCTGGGCTGAAATAAGGATCTTCATTGTTGCCTTGGTTTTTTGAAAGCCGTTCAATAGTTGTTCCATCCGGGTTCATAATAAAAATATCAAAAGTCTGATCAATCCATCCTGCAAAAACAATTTTATTATTTTGAGGAGACCAATTTGGAGTCGCATTGTATCTTCCAGCATAAGTGAGACGCTGAACTTTTGAGCCATCAGCTTGCATATTAAAAACCATGGGCATCCCAGTGCGCGAAGAAACAAACGCCATAGATTTGCCATCTGGACTCCAGGAGGGATCTACATCCACTCCGAAGGAACTCGTGAGTCTTGTGACAGTGGTATTGGCTGGATCTAAAGCAAAAATTTCAGGATTTCCTGTAAAACTCATAGTGAGTGCAATTTTTTTTCCATCCGGAGAATAAGCCGCGCCACTGTTGATGCCTTTGCGATTAGAAAGCATTCGAATGGTGGATGTTTGGAAATCATACTCATAAAGATCTATGTTTTTTACGTTGTTTTTATGCTTTTTAAAAAGCGAATACGCAATTTTCGTTCCACTAGGACTCCAGGCAGGCGCAAAAGCAATAGATCCGTGTTGGGTGATTTGTTTCACATTACTTCCATCGAAATCCATGATGTATATTTCTTTTTTATGTGTGAGATCACAAGACATAGCTATCTTCGTGAGAAAAATTCCTGGAAGGCCAGTGAGGGCTTTGACAAGATCATTTGCAAAACTATGTCCTACAGTTTTTAGATCCTCATAGGTGCTGATGTATTTTTTAGCTAGGATTTGTTTTCCCCCCGTGAGGTCATAGAGGTAAGTTTCATAACTAAAAGTGTTATCGCTCACGTTACTAAAAGCAGATTTGATCAGAAGTTCAGCCCCAATGCTCGACCAGTCGGAAAACTTAAAGCTGTCCATAGTTATTCCCGTTTTTTTAGAGTCTTCTATAAAAGCGCTTGATCCTAAAAAACGAAACAAATCCATGAAATCTAAGTCTCTGACGACTGTTTGAGTGATGGTTTGTACAGACTGACTGAGTAGGTTAGAACTCTCAGAAAGCACTATGGGGGCATAGGCAATGACCGTTTTTTTGGTGTGGGCATTTCCGACAGCTATGTAAGGAAGATCTTTGGCAAAAGATGATCCAATCAAGGATGTGATTGTATATATCAAAAGGATAGAGCGAAGACGTCTCATTCCTAACATCATAAAGGAAACCCAACGAGAATTCCATCTATCAGAAAATCTTTTGAAAGTTCTTGTGGAGGCAGGGGGTAAGGCTGACTTTCCATCAATGTTTTTTTGACCATCTCGTCAAATTTCTGATTCCCAGAAAATTTTTTGAATATGATCTGATGAAGCATCCCCCGTGAATCAATAAAAATCTGAACTTGTGCTGAAAGACTTTGTCTGCTGAGCCAAACAGGAAGTGCCCAGTTATAATGCAAGTGGTCTGTCAAAAGATCTTTGTAGTTGATCGTATCTGATTCCTTGGCTTGTGCTGAAAGGCTAAAACCCCGCGAGATTTTATTTCCTTTGACTGCAGTCTGTGACGAACCTTCATTGTTCAGTTTTTCAAGCGACTTGATTCGGTCTAGAGCATTTTTGTTTTTTTTTGCTCTAGTCTGAGCATTGTCTGGGGTCTTGGGGTGTAAGAGCATTTCATCTGGTTTGGCGACTTGAATTTTTTTCTTGCTTTGGAGTTGCTTGTATTTTTTAGCTTCAGCCTCTGCTTTTTTCAATGCTTCTGCCAGCTCATGCGAAGGTTGAATTTTTGAAATGTCCTTCTTGAGAAGATCCGGCAAGCCTACAAGATCAACTCGCAAAGAGGGAATATAAAGCACGGATTTTTTAGGAAAAACAAAGTTTTGAAACGTAAAAAAAAGAGCCAAAACCAGGTGAAAATAGAGTGAAATCTTGATCCCACCCCATAATTCAGAGTCGTCTTGTGGAATGCTTTCTGGTGGAAGGGTGTTCAGTGCCATTTATGCCTGAGCCACCCTATAATCGATAACCGGGGTCACCTGGTTCGGTGACTAACCCTACACGGATGATTTTTGCTTTTTTTACTTCAGCCATGACTTGAGCGACAAACCCATAGGGGACATTTTGGTCTGCTTGCACAATGATTTGGACATTGGGTTTTGCTGCGGCAATGGTTTCGAGCCTGACACGGAGAGTTCCAGAGTCTATCGGCTTGTCATTCATAAAAATCTGTCTATTTTTTTGTATCACAAGCACTAGTTGGTCTGGGATTTCCGAGATACTGCTGGCTTCAGTTTTGGGCAGGTCAACTTGTATGCCGTGTTGCATTAGTGGTGCTGAGATCATAAAGATAATCAGAAGCACTAACATGACATCGACTAGTGGTGTGACGTTGATTTCGGCGAGCGTTGTGGGTGTTGGTGTGGATCGCATATTTAAGCTCCTTTACGATTATTCAAAATATTTCTATGGATAATGTTCAAAAAATCCTGAATAAAGCAATCCATATCCACTGTGAGTTTTTTTATTCTTCCTACAAAATAATTATATCCAACTACTGCTGGAATGGCAGCCCCAATTCCTGTTGCAGTCGTAATGAGTGCTTCTGAAATTCCTGGAGCTACAACAGCTAGATTTGCAGCACCTGTCAACCCAATGTTTTGAAAAGAGTTCATGATGCCCCAAACGGTTCCAAAAAGACCTACAAATGGAGCAGCACTTGCTGTCGTGGCAAGCCAGCCTATGTATTTTTCTAAGTGACTGACTTCTGCTTGCGAAGCACGCATGAGTGCTCTACCAATGTTTTCGACCTCAGAGATATCAGCGGATTTTGAATCAAATGCTGGATTTTTTTTGTACTCTTTGAAACCCGCTTGAAAAACGGCAGCCACATTCGAATTTTTCATTTTACCACTGTCACATTTAGAGAAAATTTCATCCACACTTTTTGAGTTCCAAAATAGGTTTAAAAATTTTTTATTTTCAAATTCTGCTTTTTTAAACTTTCTCCATTTCATAAAAATCACTGCCCATGAAAATAAGGAGGCAACAAATAATATGAGTAAGACAAACTTAGCCATAAGGCCTGCTTGGATAATGAGATTGACAGAATTCATAAGTTCTCCTTGGTTTTATTTTTCGGGTGACGGTGTTTATTTTTTTTAAAAACCTGCCTGAATATTTTAAATATATCAATCAGTAAAAGAAGTTGGAGTGAACAACTTGCAAGCGGACCCCCCACTCCTCCTGTGATGATCCGAACGGTCTCTGGATTGAGGTTTTGTGGAGCCTGGTACTTCAGCAAAAGTACACCTTGAAACTCCTGTCCAAAGATCGGCAAACTCAAAAGAGGGTGAAAGATAATGAGTATACCAGCCCAAAAACCTGCACCTTTCACAAAATCTTGGTCGTTTAGGGTTCGAAGCCCCATGGATACAGAAATGAGAAAAAGAGTAATCAAATGCATGATGCCAAGATCAAATTGTAATCGCTTCATTCCACAGTAAAGCACTCCAACCACTAAGATTGTTTGAAAGTCTGAAAAATAACTACGAAGGTAGTTATAAATTTTATGTCTAAAAATGAATTCTTCACAATAGATAAAAAGTCCCAGCAACCCTATTCTGAAGAGAATGGCAATCATATTGAGTGGTGCTTCTTCGAGACGAATGAGTAGCCCTAAATAAGTCAAAAATCCACTGAGCAAAAATGCCAGAGTAAAACCAAAGGAAATTCCAGAGCCCTGTAAAAACCCCGAAAGAAATCTTCCTTCGAAACGTTCTGGGGTGAAGACTTCTTCATAAGTGGTCGAGGTGAGAGGATTAAGCAAGCAGAGGAACAAAACAAAGAGTACCGAGCCAATCATCAGAGAATAAAGCTCATAAGAACCTAGAATTTCACCAAGCTTCTGAATTCCAGGGTGTGTGCTCCTCAAAAAAAATGTGACCAATGTGATGATCAGCAGACGGAAAAGTTCGTTCCACAGCCCATATCCAACCAGGTAAAACAATGTTTTTATAAGGGGTTGTCTTGAAGGTGAGGAAACGAGACTCATCTCTATGAGAGTAGGAGGCGTTCTGGGCCTTGTCAACACGCATTGTCAAGCGTTACTCTAGTATTTGAGGGGGCTTTGGGTTTGTTTATGATTCAACTTTCGGGTGTATCAAAATCATATTTGGAAAAATCACGGGGACCAATAAGAGCCTTAGATGAGATAGATCTAGAAGTAAAAAAGGGGGAATTTCTTTATGTAGTTGGAGGAAGTGGCGCTGGAAAATCTTCATTATTGAGACTGATCGGCACGGAAGAAGTGAGTTCGTCTGGCTCTGTTTCTCTGTTTGGATATAATGTTGTGTCTGCAACTCCTTCGACTCTTTGTGCAATTCGAAGGTCGATTGGATATATCCCTCAGAATATCAGACTGATTTCAGATTTCACAGTCTATGACAATG
>JAHFAB010000192.1 GCA_023250795.1 Bacteriovoracaceae bacterium | reverse complement strand
TACAGCCATCACGATAAAGAGCGATGGCTTTTAGGCCTAATTTCCAGCCCTGCTCATAAACATTCTGAATTTCTTCAACCGTCGCTTCATTCGGCAAATTGACAGTCTTAGAAATCGCACCCGAAAGAAAAGGCTGAACCGCTGCCATCATCCGAACATGCCCCATCGGAGCAATAAAGCGTTTACCCTTTGACCCACATTGGTTGGCACAATCAAACACTGCCAAGTGTTCGGGCTGTAGATGGGGAGCCCCTTCGACTGTCATGGTCCCTAAAATAATTTCATTTGCTTCTGCGATTTCAGACTCCTTAACGCCTGCCCAGGTTAAGAAATTAAAAGTAGGTTTTTCGTAAACCTCTTTTGAAATTCCAAGTCTCAAAAGCAAAGCGTCTCCTAAAGCAAAACGCTGAAACGCACTGGACAATTCGAAAGTTCCAGGCAGAGTTTTCTCTACCTTCAGAATATCCGCATCCGTAAAACCCTTGGATTTTAGAAATTCGCGATTGATATGAGGAGTTCCTTCTAAGCTGAGCGTTCCTAAAAGATAGCACAAAATATCTTCGATTTGTGCATGGGTATATCCCAAATTTTTGAGCGCAGGGGGCACAGATTGATTGACGATCTTAAAATACCCACCCCCTGCCAGTTTTTTAAACTTCACCAATGCAAAATCGGGCTCGACCCCGGTCGTGTCACAATCCATCAATAATCCAATAGTACCCGTCGGTGCTAAAACCGTGACTTGAGAATTTCGATAACCGTTTTTTTCTCCCAAGGCTAGAGCCAGATCCCAATCTTCTTTTGCAGCACGAACCAGATCAGCCGGACAATGAGCGCTGTCAATCTGATGGGCCTTGTCTCGATGCTTGCCAATCACCCGAAGCATCGATGAACGATTTTTCCCATAACCTGGAAATGCACCCATGGCTCCTGCTTCTTCCGCACTCACAGCATAGGCATGGCCACACATAATCGCAGTCAGAGAAGCCGCCCAAGCTCTTCCCGCATCACTATCGTAGGGAATGCCTTTCAACATGAGCAGTGTACCCAGATTGGCATAACCCAACCCCAGAGGCCGGTAGTCATGAGAATTCTTTGCAATCAAAGCTGTGGGATAACTTGAAAGATCGACTAAAATTTCTTGTGCGACAATAAAAACCCGACATGCCCGGCGATAACCCTCAATATCAAAACTTCCATCTTCATTTAGAAATTTGACCAAATTGAGAGAAGACAAATTGCAGGCCGTATCGTTTAAAAACATGTACTCCGAACATGGATTAGAGGCCCAAATACGATCCGTATTGGAACAAGTGTGCCAATCATTAATGGTCGAATCATATTGAACGCCGGGATCAGCACACGACCAAGCGGACTCGGCCACTTTTTTCCACAGATCTCTGGCTTCGTAAGTATCCACAACCGATCCGTCCGTACGGGATTTTGTAGACCACTTCTCCCCTTTTTCTACAGCGCCCATGAACTCGTCAGTTACGCGCACAGAATTGTTCGAATTTTGTCCTGAAACTGTTTTGTACGCATCACCGTTAAAATCGCTGCTATAACCTGCTTTGATCAAAGCTGCGACTTTCTTCTCTTCACGGCTTTTCCAAGTGACAAATTCCATGATCTCGGGATGGTCCATATCTAAGCAAACCATTTTTGCGGCTCTGCGTGTAGTTCCCCCAGACTTTGTGGCGCCTGCTCCTTTGTCAAAGACTTCGAGAAAGCTCATTAATCCAGAAGAATACCCGCCCCCTGAAAGCTTTTCCTGATGGCCACGAATTTTTGAGAAATTACTGCCCGTGCCTGAGCCATATTTAAAAAGCCTGGCCTCATTCTTCATGAGCTGAAAAATGGACATGAGATCATCATCGACAGACTGAATAAAACAGGCTGAGCACTGAGGGCGAGAATAAGCATCTTTGACTTCAACAATACTTTTGGAGTGTTTGTCCCAAGCAAAATTTCCCCCAGAGCCAGAAATTTTATATTCATGCCAAAGCCCTAGGTTAAACCAAACGGGAGAATTAAACGCCCCCCGCTGAGTCACTAGCATAAAAGCCAGCTCGTCTTCGAAAGCTTGAGCTGAGGCTTGATCTTGAAAATAACCCATTTCTTCTCCCGCAACTCTCAGAGTATGAGAAATGCGATGAACCACTTGCTTTACAGAGGTCTCATGGCCCGTGGTGTGATCTGCCTGTGGAACTCCTGCTTTTCTAAAATATTTGGAGACCAAAATATCTACTGCGAGCTGAGTCCAAGTCTCAGGCACTTCAACATTCTTCATTTCAAAAACTGTACGGCTATCAGTGTCCTTAATTTTTGAAGAAGCATGAACATACTGAAGAGTCTCCAAAGGACCGATTCCTTCGCGTGTAAAATAACGAGAAATAGGAACACCAGTGGACTGTACTTTTTTTAGTTTCTTCAAAGTCTCGATTTCATTCCTCAAAACCTTCGTGGGATGCGTAGCGTTTGTATGCTTACTCAACCCCCCATTGAGATGTCCATTGGTGTTCTGTGCGATGTTTGCCATGGTGTTTTCCTTCATTCGTAAATTTCTTCCTTCCCTAGACTCATTCTTCTGATTCATCTTTTCCATGATTATTTCTCCTTGGGTGCTCCATACCCTCATTTTTAACCGTCTCTTCTTCCTTTTTAGGTTGCCGCTCTTTTTGAGACCTGTCAAAGCCAAGCCCCCTATAGATTGTGGTATGCCAAGCGTCAACCCACTAGGAATAGTGGGTCTTACCTCTTCTTAGCTCTTGATCTCCTTTGGTTTTTTTAAAAATTTTGAGACAAATTCATAAGACCAAAAATAAAAAACGCATCGAGTCATTTACTTTTTGCTTGACCCGTTTTGGTTTTCCGGGATTCCAGAGTTGGGGCTTGTTTATCGCTTAAAAAACCAGAGAAAAGGGGGAACTCTCGGGAAATTGTAAAGTTTTTATTCATTTGAACTTATTTTGCGGGGGAAATCGGGTTTCTTGTAAAGACCAACATTACAAAAGCTGACTGATTCCTAAAGCCCGAATATTTTTGTCGACTAAAAAATCCCTTTTTGATGAATGGACCAACAATACTTTAGCTTTGGACATTGTTTTAACAAAACTTTGAGCACTAGAAATTTCGGTTTTTCCAGGAGTGTCTTCTAATAATGGAATCACTCCCAAATTCTGGTCCCCTTTGCGAAAACACAAAGGCACCGTTGCACCACCGCGCGTACGGTATTGATAAGGACGGATACCGAGTTCAGGTCGATAACGGAACTGTGGGTGTAAATTCGAAAATAGTAAATTCAGTAATGGCACAAAAGGAGAATGAAAACTTTCTGCAACATAGCGGGCCTCCCCCGCGTCTTCAAAGAATACCACCGATTTTTGCCTAGACCCCTCCGTAGGTAGAACACGGATCAGATACATGGACTCCATCGCGTCAATGAGCTTTTTGATGGTTGGAACAGAAATTCGGGTTTCCCGGCTAAGAGCAGTAAACTCGAGCGGCAATCCAATTCGATAGGCTAAGCGAGAGAGCAAAAGCTTCAATGATCGATAATTCAGAGTGGTCTGTAGAAGTAATTTCAAGTCACGCTCCAAGATAGTATTGAGCTGGGTTTCAAATTTTTGTTCTCGAAGTGCAGGATCCCGTAAAAAAATAATCCCAGGCATTCCTCCAGACATACCGTATCTATGGAGAGCCTCTGAAGTAGCATAGGAAGCCGGCTTCAAAGGAAAATCTAGACTCTTAGAAGATAAAAATAAATGAACCCTATTAGGCAATGGAGCATGGTAAATCTCACTAAGGTCCATAGGCAAAAGATCCCAAGCAATGATACGACCCGTGAGGGATTCTCGGATAGACTTGCGACTAGTAAAACGCACTGAACCAGAAAGAAGAAGTTGACCAGGCTTACGATGAGTACGGACCCACTCCTTCATTGCTGGGAACAGAGAAGGGGAATGCTGACACTCATCAATACCAAAAGGGTAACCTTGGTTTTGCATGAGAAATCGCATGGGATCACTTTCAGAAACCGCCAAATTTTCAGCCAAATCTAGGCTTTGATAGCAAGATGCGAGAGATTGAACCAGGGTTGTTTTTCCAACTTGTCTATGACCGAACACTCCAGTGATGGGAGAAAACAGCATGGTCTTTTTCAGGAGGGATTCGAGATGACGACGACGCTGATGTGGCATCTTTTAAGTATAGCCATTTCTGTCAAAACAGCAACCCCCCCTTTCTAAAATGACAGAACTCACCAAATGAGACCAAGGCTAAATCGAAAGCCGTTGAGAATAAATCCAGAAACTCCCCCTAAAGTGCTTTTTGCAGATACAAACCCACTTCGTATGCGGAGCGCATTCCCATCGACTGAGCCCGTCCGTATATCGACTCCAGCGGTCGCCTCATAACCAAAAGTCAAACTCTGCGTGTTGGGCTCCACGCCGGTTGGAGGGCTCCCCATTTTTAGATAGTGCCAAGACACGATCCCACTTCCGCCTAAGAAAGGCATAAATCGCCCATTGGGGAAAACAAAAATATGAAACCCACCCAAAAATCCAGCACCAAAAAGCGTTCCTGCTGGAGTATCTGTACCGATCGAAGCTTTCCCAACAGCTGTTTGAATTTCTAACGCAACTTGAGGTCTAAAAAACCCTTTTCTAGCCTCCGCTCTAAAATCCACAAACTGCCCCAAGGCTCCCGTCATACTTTTTCCAGTCGTACCTGTGAGAAAGTTCACTCCGATATCAGCATTAGGAGCAAAATCCCCCCCCCCTTTTGCTAGTGCGGAATGTGAGAAAAACAATACACAGAGCC
>JAHFAB010000191.1 GCA_023250795.1 Bacteriovoracaceae bacterium | reverse complement strand
TTGATGAAAAAATTTAAGGAGATAAAAGACCTAACGGCTCATCAAAACTCAAGCCCGAGTTATCAGGAGTTATTTCATATGATGTCTGATTTTATGTTGGACCGAATTGATCCTATACGGAAAGCCCAGAGAATCACTCGGAGACAGGAGAGAGAAAAAGAGGAGATGAAGGGGGCGCAGTCGGGTGTGAAAAATACTCCATACCATGAAGACAGTTTACTTCAGCCGGCTGAAGTTCAAAGCAAAGTTCAATGCCAAGTTCAAAACCTACTTAAAACCCAGAACCACCGCTGCTCTGCTCAGACAGAGCGCGCCATCTGTGTTCGAGCGCAAAGCTGTTGCGAGCATGTGCACGAGAAGAGCGGGCATAGATGTGATGAAACCTGGAGACTCCAACTCGATCATGTGATCCCTTATGCGGTTACCCCCACCCCAGTGAGAGTCATGTTTGCAATGACGGTAGCCAAATCGTATAATCTAGATCTGTTTCATCTGCAAAAAGCATCACCATTCGGTCGACACCTATGGCAATTCCACCAGAAGGAGGCATTCCCTCTTTGAGTGCTATTAGAAACTCTTCATCAATTGGGTTCTTAGGAAAACTCGGTCCATAGATCTTTTCTCTGAGATCCATGTCTTTGATAAAACGTTTTTTCTGTTCGTCGGGATCTGTCAGTTCCTCGAATGCATTACCAAGTTCTAGTCCACCGCCATAGACTTCAAAACGTTTTGACCAACTCGTTCCATCGGGATCCTGATCAATCACAGAAAGGGCGGCTTGGGAGGCAGGGTAGCGTGTGACAAAAACCATCTGATCTTTTGGAAGATTGGGTTCGATGAGATTGAGCCAGATTTTGAAATAAAGGTCGTCCCAAGTGGTTGGGCAAGACGTTTTCCTTGCCACTTCGTCCGGCGAAGTAGAAGCCAAGCCGAGTCTTTTACATTCAGCATTTAACTTCTTGACGCTTGTGCATTTTACGAGATCTACTCCCACTTTTTCTAAAAATAAGTCTCTCACCCTCAAACGCGGCCAGGGAGTTTTCACAGAAATATCTGTACCCTGGTATGGAATCGAAGGTTTACCAAAAAGCTGGTAGGCCAAAAACTCGAACAATTCCTCTGAGTCTTTCATGATTTCTTCATATCCAGCTTGGGTTCTGTACCATTCTAGAATGGTAAACTCAGGATGATGCTGAAGGGAGAGGGGTTCTGAGCGAAAGGCTGGGCAGATTTGAAAAATTCTCTCAAGTCCTCCTACTAAAAGTTTTTTCATGGCAAATTCGGGAGAGGTAGGGAGAAATGCGCCCGATTCAAGTTTGAAAGGTCGGATATGAGGTTCCATCCCTGGGCTTCTAACGAGGAGAGGGGTTCTTACTTGGATGAAGTCTCTGTTTAAAAAAAATTGACAGATTAAGTCCTCGACCTGAGAGCGGGTTTTCATGGCTTTTAAACGCCGAGGGTGAGAAATACGTTCTTTAAACATCGTAGCGAGTTGCTACAACAAGATGCTGCGAAATGCAGCATCTTTTTTATAGATTTTTCTTGTAAGTTCATGAAATTACAGTGAAGATGGTTTGGCATTAAACTTGCTTTAACTATCTATAGGAGGAACTTGATATGAATAAACTAATCATCTCGTTAGTGATGGCAGTATTTGCAATGAGTGTTGGAGCTTTTGCTGATGAAACATCAGCGACGAGCTCAAACGCTTCTGCAACTAGCGCCAAAACTGTAATGGTGAAGAAAGCCAAGAAAAACAAGAAAAAGCATGGCAAAAAGAAACATAAGAAAGATGCAGCGGCTGAGCCAGCAGCTCCCGCAGCGCCTGCGCCAGCTGAAGGCTCACACTAAAATCGTCTAGATAGCGATTTTATAAAGCCGGGGTCATGCAAGAGATTTTTTGCAGAGCTCCGGCTTTTTTTTATATAAAAGCTATCATTATGAGGTTTAATCTTTTTAGATTTTTCACTTTCAAACCGCGCTCGCTCGATTTGCAAGCGAAAATTAGCTTGATTTTGGTGGGTGTCATTCTTCCCACATATCTGATTATTACTGTAGCAGAAAATAAACTCACTCAACCCATCTTTTCTGAGGAAATGAAACAAATTGGAATCACAGCTGGAAAAAGTTTTGCAGCTGAAATCGTTAGTCAAAGACTGTTAACACTTTCCAATCCAACTTCAGCTATCGAAAAAAATCTTCAAGAGTTTCTATATTCTCAACCGAGCATCACTCGGATGGATGTTTTTGTAAAAGACCCTGGTACAGGGGGCATCAAAGTGATTGCCTCAAACGTAGAAGAAGAACCGGGGAGTGCTCCAGTTTTCCCCTCCTTAATCGAAAGTGTAACGAGTGAGTACAAAACCGATGAACAGGGATTGGGATCCTGGGAGATTTTTCTGCCCATCAAACAAAGCTTTCGAGATCCAGGTATTCCTAAAAAAATTCTTGGGAATATTCATGTTGTCGTCTCTATGAAAGTTGTTGAACACCTCATGGACGTGCTATGGAAAATTACAGCCATCGTAGCAGTACTGAGCGTTGCGATTCTCATTTTGATTTTGAGTTATTTTCTTAGAAAAACAATTAATAATGATCGACTTTTAAGATTAGCAGAAACTCAAAACTTACAGCTCACTGAACAACTCCATGAACTTCAACGCCAACTCATGAATACTGAAAAGCTAGCTGTAATGGGCCAGTTGACGGCAAGTTTTGCACATGAGATGGGAACCCCGCTCAACGCTATAGGTGGTCATTTACAACTCCTAAAAGAAGATTTAAAAAATGAAGTTCTTACTGAAAGATTTGAAATTATCCAAGGGCAACTTGGAAAAATCGAACAAGTTGTGAAAGGTTTTTTACAAAGCACTGCAAAGCCAACCACTCAAAGACAGTTGATAGACATCAATCTTTTGGTAGAGAGGACTTTAGCTATAGTGCAACCTCGCATTCTCTCAAGTGGAGTTGAGGTTCACAGGGATTTAGACAGGAATTTAGGCCCAATTCGTGTCGTTCCGCTCGAGATGGAACAGATATTGCTCAACATTCTGAGTAATTCCTTGGATAGTCTCAAAACAAAATTTATTTTAAATAGAAAACCTGGCCTCTTAGAGGTTTCTACCGTTCTTGAAAAAATAGAAACTCAAGATCATATTTTGCTTTCGGTTTATGATACGGGTGAGGGGATAAAGAAAGAAGATTTAAAAAACGTCTTAAAACCCTTCTTTACAACAAAGAAGCCAGGGGAGGGCACAGGTTTAGGATTGACTATTTGCCAAGAACTTGTGAAAAAACAAGGTGGAATGTTAGAAATTGATTCGAAAGAGGGAGCGTGGACTCGCGTTGCCCTGAGACTGCCCTATTCGATCTATGAAGGTGCTCGTGGTGAAAATACTCGTAGTGGATGACGACGAAGTCACACGCAAGCTATTGCGTGAGATTTTAGAGAAAGAAGGATACAAAGTTCAGCTGGCTCCGAACGGAGAGTCGGCCATTCGTGCTATGAGGCAAGAGGTATTTCCGGTTATTATCTCTGACATTCGTATGCTTGAGTTAGATGGCATGGCCGTCTTACGCGAAGTCAAAAAGCTCAGTAAAAAATCGGCTGTAATACTGATGACCGGCTTTGGGAGTATGGAAGGAGCCGTTGAGGCGATCAAAGAAGGGGCTTTTGACTACATGAGTAAACCCTTCAAGATGGATGAGCTGAGGTTGGTTGTTTCTCGAGCGGCAAAACACTGGGAATCTCAAAATCAAAAAACACCGCGTTCATCAAGTTCGATGGCTCGCCTACCCAAAGCCCTTATTGGAAAATCTCCAAAAATAGTTGAGATTTATAAAACATTGGCCAGAGCAGCTCTTTCTGCAAGCAATGTATTGATTATAGGGGAGAGCGGTACTGGAAAAGAATTAGTGGCCAGAGCTATTCATGACAACAGTCAGAGACAGGAGCAGGGGAAAAATTTTGTGGCGGTAAACTGTGGAGCTCTTGCAGAAACACTTTTGGAATCCGAACTCTTTGGTCATGTCAAAGGCTCTTTTACTGGTGCAATTACAGATAAAAAAGGACTTTTCGAAGAGGCAAATGGGGGTACTCTATTTTTGGATGAAATTGGAGATATTTCTCCTGCCCTACAAATCAAACTGCTTCGCGTGATTCAGGAAAATGAGTATAAGCCAGTCGGCTCATTTGAATCTAAAAAGGTAGACGTACGAATTATCTCTGCCACTCATAGAAATTTGGATGAGTTAGTTAAGTCTGGAAAATTTCGTGAAGATCTTTTTTATCGATTGAAAGTGATTCTCATTGAACTCCCCCCCTTGCGCGAAAGAGTTGAAGACCTACCGGATTTGGCAGAATATTTTATTGCAAGATATTCAGAAAAAAATAAAAAAGCTGTTTCACATATTTCAGAAGACGCGATGGAATTACTCAAAACTTTTTCCTGGCCAGGAAATATCCGAGAGTTAGAACATACCATCGAAAGAGCGATTGCAATGACGAATACTTCGGTTTTATTTCCAGAGGATTTTCCCCCGGAAATTGTGCGCGGAGAATCCGTTTCGGTTGCGTTGAGTGGTGTGGTAAACGGTGATTCTAGAACTGCAGCACACTCTCTCGAAGAAATTGAGAAGGCACATATTCTCAAAGTTTTACAAGATGTAAAGTTTAACAAATCTAAGGCCGCAGAAGTTCTAGGTATTGATCGAGCAACGTTGTACAGAAAAGCTCAGAGGTATGGGATAGAGTTGAAGGGGAAATAGGTATTTTTTCAAAATGGGCTCAGATTAGGCCTTGCTCATAAGCTGTGCCTGATGTGCTAGTATTTTTAAAAA